>CAZALZ010000010.1:20138-33246 GCA_964486475.1 uncultured Gammaproteobacteria bacterium
TTGGCGCGCCGTTCCACCGGCCGCACGCTTTATATTATGGATGAGCCGACCACCGGGCTGCATTTTGACGATGTTAAAAATTTGGTGGAATTCTTGAATAAATTGGTTGACCGCGGCAATACGGTTTTAATTATTGAGCATAATTTGGAAGTGATAAAATCCGCCGATTGGATAGTTGATCTCGGGCCGGAAGGCGGCGACAAAGGCGGAGAAATAATCGCCGAAGGCGCGCCGGCGCAAGTCGCCAAGAATAAGAAAAGCTATACCGGACAATACCTCGCAAAAATTTTAAATTAAAAATAACAAATTTTTGTCATTCCGAGTAATTCCAGTAATCCGGAATTGCGAGGAATCTATAATGGCGTATTATTTTTGAAGAATGAAACAATCAGAAAAACATAAAATTAAAATGTTAGGCTGAATTTACTTTCCATAGATTGTTCAGAAAAATTTTTGAAGTTCATGCTAACAGATTCCTCGTTCCGCTTCGCTATACTCGGAATGACAAAAACATAAAAACGTCGGCGCTTTGCTGGCGTTTTTTGAATAATAAAAAAGCCCCGAGAGAGAAAAATAATTAATTCTCTGGGGGCTTTTGTGTTGGTTGGAACTTCCGCCATTTCCCTGATACTGGGGACGTGGCGGTGTCCAGCAACATCTTGATGCCGCTTTCAGTTGGGCTATCCCGTTTACCGTTAAACGGGAAGCCTTTGCGAACCCCAGACGCGTGTCTGGGGTCGCTCGATGATCGGTGTTCGGTTAGGTTGGTGCCAAAAACTTAATAAAAACTAACCGATGAGGCAACCGACATTCCCGCAGCCTCTGCGGTCTTTCCTTTCCTAATAAAACTGTATTTTCCACATTTTCCCCTCCTGCGGGCGGCAGTCGTGGCAACCGTGTTTCGGGGTATGGGAGGCAATTATGGTGCCTCACTCACCCCACTTACCATCTCTCTTCTTTTAAATAAAAATTTCGGCGGAAGAAGAGGAGAAAAAACCGGACCGTTTTTTTACTTACGTACGGTGGTACTTAAAGGGCGGGCCCATAGATTCTTTACTCCTTTCTATTTGTTTTGAAGAACGATGCTAATACTATATCACAAGAAATAAAATATGTCAATAGCTTAAAACAAAAAACGTCAAAAACAAATAAAAATAGCTAATTTTAAACAAATTTATATAACCTAATTAACGAACATTCCGGCGGTATTTTGTGACAATTTTTTAAAAATAAAAAAACTCTGTAAAAGTTTTTGGATACTTCCAAAAACTCCTACAGAGCGCGCGTCTCCCCCCATCAGGGAGACAACACAACCGTTTCATCCAAGACAAGCGAGCCTCATAGATACTTCCTTTTTCTCCTTTCTATGAATGTTCCGAATATATTATAGCAGACCATTAGTCCCTGTCAACATTAAACAAATAAGAACCAAAATCCCTGTTAAATCTTCAACAAATCCAAAATTTTCAATTCCGGCGCGCCTTTTTCCGTGTCATAAACCGCAAAAGTCGCGCGGGTAAAAACCCCACCCAAAGTGCCAGGATTAACGATTTTTGTATTATTTTTTTCTTCTATCCAAGGTTTATGAGTATGGCCGTAAAAAATTATATTAATATTACCATCCTCCGCTTTTGCAAAAACTTCTTTGATCAAAAAAGGTTCATGGCAGGCGCCGATAATTTTTCCGCCAATGTTCCAAATAGCTGTTCGTCCGCCGTTTTCAATATTGTCATAACCCGGCAATTCATCCTCGTCATAAATATCCATGTTCCCGCGCACCAAATAAATTTTTTTAAAATTTGCGTTTTTTTTATATTTATAGCCGGCTAAAATTCCAAGCGTTTCTCCGTTAGTGATGTCGCCGCAACAAATTATTTTCTCAATTTTATTTTTTCCGCACCATTCCAGGCACTTTTTCAAATTGACCAAATTATCATGAATGTCGGAAATTATCGCGATTTTCATAAATTTAAAAACTAAATTCCTTTTATCACCTGCCACAATTCATAAATGACGCCCAAAACAAAAACCGCCGACAAAACCAATGACAATCCTTTCGACAAGGAAACCTTTATTTGCGCGCCTTTTTTCTGCGGTTTTTGCGCCGCGCGCCGGGCCAGATAAATTGCGATTATGCCGGAAATTCCGCCGGTAACCGCGCCGGTAAAGCTGACGACGCCGGTCAAATTTCTGGCGCCCAAAAGAAAAATAAGAATCGGCGGAATCACCGATAAAATCCAAGCTTTGTTTTTATCCAAACCGAAATCCCACCAATAAACTTCGCGGACGGCCTGCAGGCTGGTAAAAAACGAGGTGGCGATATTCAATAAACCGAAAAGCAAAGCGAATTTAATTATTTTTCCGTCCAAAACGCGATCCAAGCCAACCAAAGAATCGGCCGTAGTTTCCGCTCCGGTTGCGCCGACCACGGAAATTACAAACAGGGCTATGATAATTCCGGCAATGACAGTTCCCCAAAAAATCGCGCTTTTGATTTTTTTCTTTTCATTTTTCAAAAGTTTGCAGACTTCGGGAATCGCCACGTCGCCGCCGATGGAAAAGAAAACCGGCCCGTAAAGCAAGGGCAAATATTTCCAGTCAAAAATTGAAAAATTCCCCAAATCAGCGTTACTGAAACATTTCCAGGAAACAACTAAAGCAATAGCGACCAGCAAAGACGACATTAGAAATTCGGCTTTGGCGATCATTTTCAGGCCGAAAAGAACCACCACCGCTTCCAAAAGAAAAACCGCCAAAGAATAGAAAAAAACCGTGCCGCCGAGAAAACTGTGCAACAATTCGTAAGCGAAAGTCCCGCCCAAAATTATATAGGCCAAAAGCGCGCCATAGCCGCCGATTAAAGCCGGCAGGGAAGATATTTTTTTGTATTTTCGGCCGAAATAAATTTCCACATAGCCGGGAATGCGATGTTCGCCTTCGGACGATAAAATTACCGAAGCGTACATTTTATGAAAAAAATACTGCAAACCGATCAGCGCCGCCAGAATAATCAAGAAAGTCAAAATTCCGGAAGAATAAACCAAAATCGGCAAAGCAAAAATGCCGGCGCCGATTATTGTTCCGACCAAAGTCGCCACGGCAAAAAAATAATTTTTGGAAATTTTCATAATAAACAGCCTCCTTTTATTTTTTTATTTCTATCAAGCCTGCTTTGATTTGATTTTTAAAATCCTCGCCGCCGGACGACCACGAAGCCATTTTTTCCAAAAACTCGTCCTTTTCCTTTTCTTCCATTAAATATAAATGGCTTTTTCGGGAAATTATCGGCAAAAGCGAAGCCTGAAAAGAATCATCGCTGATTAAAATTCCCACGCCCAATTCTTCCTGGGTGTCTTGAGAAAAATATTGGTCAAAAACAAAATTTCCCAAAGAATAGAAAATCAGCTTATTTTCGTAAATTTCCGCGCCGCTGACAACGTGCGGATGGTGGCCGATAATCAAATCGGCGCCGGCGTCGATTATCTGATGAGCCAAATAAATTTGATTTTTTGCCGGATAATGTTCGTATTCCGTTCCCCAATGAACTTGCGCGATAACCAAATCAGTCGTGCTGGCCAACTCGGCGATTTTTTGCAAAAATTCATTTTCGTCAAAACGGCCGTAGACCATACTGGCGCCGGCCAAGCCGATTTTCTTGCCGCGGCGTTCTATTATTCTGGCTGTACAATCGCCGGCCGCCTGGTCGCGGCAGCCGGAAAAAGCGAAATCCAAATCAGACAAATTTTTCTCTGTTTCAATTATACCATTTTCTCCCTGATCGGATAAATGATTGTTGGCCAGATTAAAAAAATCAAAACCGAGCGGTTTTAGCGAAGCGACAAATTCCGGCGAAAAAGAAAAATCATAAATATTAGCCGGCGGCCAATATTCTCCATCCTGAATGACCGCACCTTCTAAATTGGCGGAAATCAAATCCCGGCCGGCAAAAATCCCTTTTTCCTGCAAATCAGCCAAAAGGATTTCCGGACTGGAAGTGCCGATAACGGTTTTGACATTTCTGTCTAACATTAAATCGCCGAAAAAAAGCAGATTCAAATCGTTATTATCTTGAAATTCCGGCAAAAAATTCTCATTTTCAGAATTATCCTCCGAAGAAGAATCATAAAAATCCTCCTGCTCGCCGGAAGAAATTTCCTCGGTTTTTGGTTGAAAATTTCTATTTAATAAAAAAAGTCCGGCCAAAACAACGCTTAAAAGAAAAACTAAGCAAGCAACAAAAATAATTTTTTGAGGTTTTTTCAACATACTTTAATTATAGCAAAAATATGGCTTTTTACGATAAAACTTGCGATATTGACAATTGCTTATAATTATGATTATATTTAAATACTTAGCAATCGGTTCTTTACAATTTTTCATAAATATAATTTTTCAAACTTTTAAGAAAGGGTTGATTATGACAGAAGCAATGCAAAGATGTTTAAACAATTGCCTTTCAGAGGCAGTCGGAAATAATTATCCTCAAACGGCCAAAGAAGCTCTTGAGAGAGGGGCAAACCCAAATCTCCTAACCGCTTCCGAGCCGGTAATTTTCTGTACCAGAAGCTTGGAGGTGCTGGAAATTTTAACAAATGGCGGAGCAATTATTCGTCAGCAAGGGAAAAAATCCCTATTAAGTATATTAGCCTCCAGAGACGAGAATGAAGAAAATATAAAAATGGTTTCGTTCGTTCTTGAACGTTCGGAATATACGAACGAAGAAAAATACGAAGCGGTCTTAAAAGCGGCTGCTCATGGCTGGCTGGAGATTGTAAAAATTATCTTCGTCAATTTTCAGGAACTCCCTGACGGAGGGGGAAACGCCTTAAATGAGGCTGTCCGCTACATGCATATTGATGTAGCAGAGTTCCTGATTATCTCTGGAGTAAGGATATTAGCTGGAGATGATAATCCCTTGTTTCTGATTAACTATGATGATGCAGAAGGCAGTGAAAAAATAACGCGACTTCTTGTTGAAAACGGGGCGAATGTTAACGATAGGGATGAGACCGATAAAACCCCGCTAATGAAAGCGGCTGAAGAAGGAAATGCGGCCGTCGTTCAACTCTTCATAGAAAACGGCGCAAACATAAACGCCCACAATAATTTCGGAGCATCCCCCATGGCATTAGCCATATTGTTGGGGTATGAAAAAATCGTCGAAATTTTTTTGGAGAATAGTGTCTGTATTTCCTATTACAAAGGACGGTCAATGATTAAATTAGCCAAAAAATCTGGCTTATCTAAAATCATAAAAAAATTAAAGGAGCACGGATATAAAAAATAGTATCCGCCCGACATTCCCGCCAGCCAACTACGGCCGGCGGGATTTTTTTATTGTCCTGAAAAATCAGCGCTGAAATAGCCGGTAATATAGCTGGTCGTCTGCTCAATATCGTCGCGGCCGACTAATAAAGCCGAGTTGGAATTGCGCAAAAGCTTGAAAGAAGCGCCGGATAATTCGGCATATTCCATTACAGCCGACAAACCCGGGCGCGTGTCAATTTCCGCGTCATTTATTTTATCTATTGCCAAATTATTTATAATTTCCAAGGTTTTTTCGTCGTCGGCTTGAGCCGTGGCGGAATCTTTGTAATGGGAAAAATCCGCGCTTAAAATCACCAAAATTCTTTTTCCCCGGCTCAAGCGCCATAAAATTTCGCCCAAACTTTTTGCCTCAGCCGCGGACAAAGAAGGTTTCAAAACCAAAGGCAAGACTTTAGCTTCCGGCAAAGTTTTTTTGATAAAAGAAACTTCGGCGCGAATTCCGTGCTCGGCGGCAAAAATTTCTTTCTCGTCGGAAATTTCCCCGTTTTTTTTCAATTCGGAAAATAGCTCCCGGTCAATTTCCAAAATTCCGTAAGGCGTTTCCCAATTTTCGGCGGCGGAAATTATTTTTCCTTCGCCGGCATTGAAATGATTGGGCGAAATTAAAACAACGGTTTCGTAATCTTCGGCTTTCAGATTGGAAAAAGCTTCGGCAATCAAATCCGCGGCTAAAAGATGGTGCGGCACG
Organism: uncultured Gammaproteobacteria bacterium; assembly: GCA_964486475.1. Lineage (GTDB taxonomy): Bacteria > Patescibacteriota > Patescibacteriia > Patescibacteriales > WJLG01 > JBAZHE01. Next base: position 26,155 of record CAZALZ010000010.1, read on the forward strand.
ATCATTGCCAGCGGCGGCGCGGAAAAATTAACTTTTTTCTTTTCAAAGCCGAAAGCGGCTTCGTAGAAATCATTATCTGCCGGATCGGCGCTGAAAATTTCCGGCAACGGCTGATTGTCCGCCTTATCATTTAAAAAATAAATCTGACAAAAAAACAGCAACCCGGCTAAACCCAGCAAGAAGAGGCAGACTGAAAACAGCCTGCCTTTTTTCTCGCTTATTATTTTTTTGATAAATCCGCGCATTATCTTGTTAAATCCTGCGTCCATTGGTCGGCTTCCGGCATTTTGCCTTCTTCGTCGTAGACAACAGACTGCCAGCTTTCGTCAGACAAACGATTCCCGCTAAGCAGCCCGGTAAATTCGTAATGGTCAAAAACCGTTCCGGCAACCAGGCGCGTTCCGTTGACATCAGAAACGGCGACGAAAATTAATTTCGGCTTGGCCGTTCCTTCGTAAAGAATTTTGGAGGATGACGCGTCAGTGTGAATATCGGCCACAATACCGGCGCGGCGGTCTTTTAATTGTAACACTTCGCCGGCCAGCGGTTCGGCAATTCGATAAAGATCGGTTTGCGTAATGGTTCTTAATTTCTCAAAATCGTCGTCATTAATAACTTCATTTTGCAATTCTTTTTCTGAAAGTTCCCTAAAAAAATCAACTGCCTTTATAAAAGTATCGTAGCGGGAAGAAAATTCTTCCGGCATAAAATCGCGCTCGGTCAGGCCTTCCCGCGTGGCTTTGGCCAAAGACAGCATTCTTCTCCAAAAAACCGGATCCGCCTCCACATAACCTTTGACCACCGGCGGAAGAATATCATCGCCTGGGCCGCCGCCAAATTCAGCGTAAGACTGCTTGGCATAAAGCAGCGTGTCATGCTTCAACTCAGTGTAAGAGCCGAGAACCGTGCCCAAATTCTTTTTCTGCCAATTTTCGCCCTGCATAAAAAACGGATAGCCTTCGCCGTAAGAAGAAAGCAGAGAACGGTAAGTATTCAGCCAATTCCAATAAATATTTTCATTCCATTGCTCTTCCGGCAAAAGATTGAATTCGCCGACCAGCCGGTCGTAATTTTTGGCGATAACCTTGTCGGAAGCGGGAGCTTCTTCCTCTACCCAAGAATCAAAATAATTTTTGACCAAAGAATTTTCCGGCGCGATAACAGAAACCGGCATCAGAGCCGTGGCCATGGAAGGAAGCCTTTGGCCGGTTTCTTCGTCCGGCAATTCGGCGCCCTGGGTCAGCTGGTTAAGAACATAAGCGTCCGGCGTAAAGCGCTGGCCCATAAACCTGAATTGCATAGTTTCGGCCAGAAGTTCTTCTTTAGTCATAGTTGGAACGTCATCCGATTCAATCACTTCCGACAAAATTTTCGGGGTGGCCAAAGATTCTACGGCAACGGTTCTGAATTCGGCGATTTTCTCGTCATCAGCCAGATCAGCCGAAGAATAATTTTCGCCGAAAACCTCCTTGCTAACAGCCGTATATTCGTAAGCGGTCAGATCGTCCGGCTCGCCGACAAAGAAATCTATCAGCGCCATCGTGTCGGACCACAAATCGGATAATTTTTTATCACCGACATTTAAGCTGTTGATTTGGTTATTAACCAGCAAAGCATCGCGCGTCTGTTCGTCGCTTTTCAAAACAAATCCCAAACGGCCATACCAGATCATCGCCATAAAATAAGTTTTTAAAGTTTTGTTTTTGGTGTAATGCGAACGCGGGGTGAATTGCGTATAATCATTTTTAAATTCCTCGCGGTAAGCCGAAAAAAGCGGCGAAGCGGCAACTGTTTCGGCCGCGTCAATAAAATCAAGTTCGGCTTCAGCCGTGGAGCGAATCCAATCTTCTTCCGGCTTCAAATTGCTGTCGGCCAAAGTTTTAAAACTTCCCAAAATATCCGGTTTTTCCTGGTCGGCTTCTTCTTGCTGTTTTTCTTGCGCTTCATAAAATTGAGCAAAAGTTTCAAAATCGCTTTGATTAAGCTGTTTTGTTTCCGCGGCGGAATCAGCTGATAAAATTGACAGTGGAACCAAATAATAAACCGCCAGTCTTTTGTAAGAATCCTTCAAAGCGCCGTCTTCGGCCTGACGGTATTTGACCAAAGAATCATTAAACAAAACCTCGGTCATTTCCTTTAAGCGCGGTTTTAAAGTGTCCTCTTCGATTTTCTGAAAGCTGCGGTCAATCAAAAGATGATATAAATGCAAAGCGTAATCGCTGGTGATAAAAACGGAATTTTCCGGCTGGCGAGCGGCAATACTCTGGCTGCCTCCCAAGGTTTTATAGCTGTCGACAAAATCATCCGTTCCCCATTGCTGGTCGCTGATTAAAAAATTGTCGGTCAGAAAAAAATTGTCGTTGGCCAAAGCGTCTTTCTGCGCGGCGGAAAAAGCCTGCTCCGGCAAAACTTTTTCTTCGAAATCCGCCAAATTGGAAACTTCATCCAAAACGACTTTTTCGCCGGACAAAGAAGCGACAACGTCGGTTTTGATTTTTTCAAAAGCGGCAAAAACCGGTTTTACAATATTTAAATTAAAAACTTTTGTTAATTCGGTTGCTGTCTCATTTTCAGCCGGCTGGCTTTCTTCGGTCTTTGGGCGGAAAAAAAGTTTAGCCAAATAACCGTCGGATTTAAAAGCTCCGAGCTGACCGGCGCCGATAACCACGGCCAAAAGCAAAACCGCGGCGATTAACGGCGCAAAAACCTTGACTTGAAAAATTTTCATAAAAAATGGCGCGTTTAAACCGTCCCAAATCTTTTCTTTTAATTCTTGCCGAAAAGATTCCCGGGCGGGTTCTTCGCGATAAATAAGAGATTTAATGGACTCTTCTGCTTTATTTAACGCCTCTGCCGCGGGATTCTTACGGTTGGCGCCGTCCGGCATTTTTTTAAAATTATTTTTCATAAATTTATAATAAAAAACTAAAAAATTTAACGCCGGATTTATCAGACTGGCGCTTAAAAGCCGCCAGCGCCCGGTTTAGCAAAACCGATACGTTATTGGAAGAAATTCCCATATTTTCGGCTATTTCGGAAATTTCGAATTCGGCAAAATAACGCAAGCAGATAATTTTCTTATGCCTGGCTGAAAGCTTTAACAGCACCTTTTCAATTGCTCGGCGGTCGAAAGATTTTCCAGCTTCCTGATCGGAATTTTCTTTAAAACGGCAATTTTCAAGATTTTCGCCGGACAAAACTTCCGGATGACGGCCACGCCAGCGATTTTTATCAATAAGGCAATTAGTTGCCAAACGATACAGCCAAGCGCCGAAAGCGAAACCGCGGTCATGATATTTTTCCAAGTTGGAAAAAGCTTTTAAAAAAACTTCCGAAACAATATCTTCGGCATCTTCGCGGCTGCCTGTCCGCCGGAAAACATAAGCGTAAATTTTGGAAAAATAAAACTCATACAAAACTCCGAAGGATTCCTTGTCTTTTCTGGCTTTATTTATGAGTTCATTTTCACTGGCAAGTTTAACGTTCTTGTTTTCCATATTATAAACGCCGGAAAAAATAAATTATTTCACCTGAAACCGGTCAATAAAAATTATAATTAGAGGTAATTTATTTTGAGACTTATTTTACAGTCCGAAAAACCTCGTCGATACTGGTTTCTCCGGCTAAAGCTTTCAGCACTCCGTCCTGCAGCATGGTCACTGTTCCGGCGGCAATGGCCGCTTGTTCTATTTCGTAATCGGTAATGCCGGCAACTTGAATTTTTTTCTTTATATCAGGGCCGAGTTCAATAGCTTCGTAAATTCCCAAGCGCCCCTTGAAGCCGAGATTGTGGCACTCCGGACAGCCAGCGCCGGTATAAAACTTCAAATCTTGCGGAATTTCTACGCCGGCGGAAAGATTGATTGAAGCGATGATTGATTTTACTTCCGCCAATTGTTCGGGCGGCAGCCGTATTTCTTTCTTGCAATTCGGACAAATTTTGCGCACTAAACGCTGACCAATAGCGCATTCCAAAGCCGAAGCCAAAAGATCGCGCTCCACACCCAAACCGGCAAAACGGAAAACCGCGCCGGCGGCACTGTTGGCATGAATTGTCGACAAAACCAAATGTCCGGTCAAGGCCGCTTCCACGGAAATTTTGGCGGTTTCTTCGTCGCGAATTTCTCCGATCATCATAATATTCGGATTCTGGCGCAAAAGAGAACGCAAGGCCGCCGCAAAAGTATAGCCTTCCTCAACATTGACTTGCGTTTGCATCACGCCATCCAAATGATATTCAATCGGATCTTCAACCGTGATTATTTTTACATCCGGCTTGTTGAGCGAATTTAAAATCGAATATAAAGTCGTGGTTTTTCCGGAACCGGTCGGACCGGTGTTGATAATAATGCCTCTGGTTTTTGACATGGCCCGGCGCACAACATTGAAAGTATACGGGCGCATGCCTAATTTTTCCATATCCAAAGCTTCGGCTTGCGAAGACAATAAACGGATAACCACGGTTTCGCCGTAGCCGCCGGAAATTATCGACACGCGGCAATCGACTTTCTTCTCGCCGGAAAAAATCGTAAAACGCCCGTCATAAGTCGGTTTTTTAACGTTGGTCGAAAAACCGGCCATAATTTTAACTTGTGATAAAATCGGCAGATAATGTTCTTTTGATAAAGAGACAATATCATACAAAACTCCGTCAATGCGATAACGAATATTAACTTTTTCGTCTTCTGGTTCTATATGAATATCGCCGGCTTCCATTTTTAAAGACAAAGATAGAATAGTATTCAGTAAATCGCGGCCGGAAGCATTTTCGGCAAAACTCTTAACTTGGGAAATATCAACGGATAATTTTTCCGCCCGACTCAAGTCGTCCTTGGTCAATTTAACGCCTCGGCCGAAAGTCTTGGAAATCACCACATCATATAAAGCATCAATATAATCCATTTTACCGATAACGCGATAAACTTCCTCTAATGAAGTTATTCCTGTTCCGGCTTTCAAAATGCCGTCCTGTAACATGGTTAACATGCCATCCTCAATAGCCGCTTCTAAAATTTTAAACGCCGGGGCGTCGGCCGCGACTAATTTTTTAATCGGTTCGGACATGGAAAAAATCTCATAAATTCCAACTCTTCCTTTGTAACCCAAATTATGGCATTCTGGACAGCCCGGACCGGCTTTATAAAATTTTGGCAAAGAAGCCGGAATATCTTCCCCGGACTTTGGAGAAATAACCGCCATAATTTTTTCAACCTGCTCGCGCTCGGAATCTGATAAAATATGTTCGACCCGGCATTTGGGACAAAGCTTGCGCACTAACCGCTGTCCAATAATGCAATTTATCGCCGGCGTCATAAAATAAGGTTTCACGCCCATATCTATCAAGCGTGGCAAAACCCCGGAAGAATCGTTGGTATGTAAAGTAGATAAAACCAAATGCCCTGTCAAGGAAGCTTGAATGGCGATTTCGGCGGTTTCCAAGTCGCGAATTTCTCCGACCATAATAATATCAGGATCTTGGCGCAAAGCCGAACGCAGTCCTCCGGCAAAAGTATAGCCTTTGCCGGAATCAATTTGAGACTGATTAACACCCTCCAGCTGATATTCTATGGGATCCTCTAAGGTAATTATTTTTCGACCGGAAGTGTTTAATTTTTTCAAGATGGCATAAAGAGTTGTAGTTTTCCCGGAGCCAGTCGGGCCGGTTGTTAAAATCAATCCGTTAGGCTTAGTCATTTCTCTTTGTAAAAGATTAAAAACCTTGGGCCGCAAACCCAAATCTTCAAAAGACAAAGATATCGAGCCGGAACGCAAAATACGCAGAACAACGCTTTCGCCATAATTTGTCGGCAAAAAAGAAACGCGCACTTCAATTTTTTCTCCAGTTAAAAAAATGGAAAAACGCCCATCCTGCGGCTTATCGGTAATATTCATTTTAACTCGAGATAAAAGCTTTAAACGCGAAACCACCAATTTCCATTTTTCCTTTTCGATTTCCGCCGCTTCTTGCAGAACTCCGTCCACACGCAAGCGCACAGCGATCTTATTTTCTTCATTTTCTATATGAACGTCGCTAGTATCTGTTTTAATGGCTGTAGCCAAAATCAACGTGATTACATCGGTAATATTAACTTCATTAATCTTCCCTCCCAATGATTTATAATTATCAATTTCCTCTTTAAATTTCTCTAAATCAGTTTGAGAAATTTTTACACCGCGTTCAACACGATCCACTTTCGGCAATGTCCCATAAATTTTTAAAGCAAAATCAAGGCTATATTCGGAAATTAGATAAAGTTCGCTATGAGAATGGTATTTTTTCGACAATTCGGCCGATAAAGAGGAAATTTCTGGCAAAGACGGATCCATGGCCGCTAAACGGATTTGATTGATATCATAAAAAAAACATACCACCTTTAATTCGCGCGCTTTTTCTTCCGGAATCAAAGAAATAGCTTCCGGACTAATTGGAAAACCTGAAAGGTTTATATAAGAAAACCCAGCGCCGGTCGCCCTTTTTTCGGTTTGCCTCTCAACTTCTTTCATTTTTATTTCCCCTTGTTTTTTGGCAAATTTGGCCGCGACCGTTTCGTCATCACCACTATCAGTTTTAATTTGGCGCGAAGATTCCATTAAATCTTCTATTGATTGGTTGTCTGTTGTCATAAATTTTTAAATTATATTCAACCTTTATTATAACGCAAAAAATCATTTTTACCAAACAAAAAACGGCTTAAAAATTCATAAGCCGTTTTGTTCAATATTATCTTATTTTTTAAAGGTAGAGGCTATTCTGATAATTTTCGGCAAATTTCCTTTTTTCTCAGTTAAACTGAGAAACATGTTAGTCCAAGCGATAGTTTTGAATGAAACCAAGGCCGAACCGACCACAATAATTATTGCTAATACCGTCGCCATGCCCACAAAAATTGCTACCAAATAAATAGTCGGAGAAATAAAAACAGAGGCAAGCAAGGTTATAAAACGATAAGGAATTGATAAAGAAAGAATTACCAAGGCACCCGTAAAAATCACCGATACGTCAATCATAAAAAGAATCAAAGCTGTCTCAATACTGATAAGCCAATTTTTTCCAAAAAGTTTTATCGCTTCAACTATAGAATCAACAAAATT
>CAZALZ010000011.1:0-32342 GCA_964486475.1 uncultured Gammaproteobacteria bacterium
AGGGATAACGGGCAGAAATGCTTGTTTTTTAATGTCTAAAGATAAAGTTTATTTACTATTAACTAAAATATTATGGGGGAAAATATCTTTGAAAAAATTAAGAGAGCCGATGATCAGGGCAGGGAATATTGGTCTTCCCGCGATTTGGCAAAAGTCTTAGAATATGCTGATTATCGCAATTTTTTAACGGCCGTTAATAAGGCAAAAACAGCTTGTGAGAATAGCGGTGAAGTTATCCACAACCATTTCGTTGATGCCGACGAAATGGTTCAGATTGGATCAGGGGCGGAAAAGTCAGTGGATACCATATTTCTTTCCCGCTACGCCTGCTATTTGATTGTGCAGAATTCCGACCCGACCAAAGTCGTAGTTGCTAAGGGCCAGACTTATTTTACAATCCAGACGCGCCGGCAGGAAAACGCTGATAATTTGGTAGAGGATAATAAAAGAGTTTTTTTGCGCGAGGAAATGAAAAAACACAACGTAAGTTTGACGCATACAGCTTCTAGCGCCGGTGTGGAAGATTTTGCCATTTTTCAGAATCACGGCTATATACGACATTTGCCATTGCCACTTTATTATCCCGACCGGCGTTTTGGCGGAGAGGCTCAAGAAAAAATTCGGCTTGGAATACGTCATCACCGCTCACGGCAGCGACGTCCCCGGCTACAACACCGACCGCTTCAAACTGCTCCGCAAATTCAAGTGGCCGATGCTGCGCGCGATGTGTCCTCGTTTTTGTTAATTTTTTGCAAAAGTGGTATAATTTTAAACATAAAGAATAAAAAATTGGCAGGTATTGACAAAAATAAAAAGTAGTGGTTAAATTACATGAACTGCTCTTTGATGATATTATGGCTAATAATATTTTATGTTTTAAGGTTGTAACAGGAATAGCAAGCGGCTGGACGGTATTTTTAACGGAAAAATGCTTATTACAGCATAAAAATAATTACGGAAATCTGCGCCCTTATTTAAACGATTTGGACTTTATAAACAATAAAATAAAACAGACAATGGAGGATCCGTCATTCGTGAAGCAAGACGTTGAGGTGGATCAAAGAACTAAAAAAATAAAAACAAAAAAGAATGTCGTGGTTTTTTACAAAGAATTCCCAAATAATAAATTCAAATATATTGATAAGCCCAATTCCGGCATAATGGAATACATAAGAATAGTGTGCTTTAAAAATTCCAAAGAAAAGACATTGTCGATAGCCACTCCCTTGATAACACCAAGAATCAATAAGAAAAAAATAAGCCCGACTATAAAAACTTTAGATTAAAAATATGACCAAAGATATATTTAAAAAATTTTGTGAAGATAAAATCAGAATACAAGAAATTTCCAAAAAAAACGGATGGGTTTTTAAGTATGACAGCGTTTCCGATATATTGTATTTTTTTGACCCAAGCAAAAAAATGGATGCTGATTCTATTCAGATTCCGACCTCGGAAGAATGCGCTTCTTTAATGGTTAAGGGCGACGGCTCCATTATTGGTATTGTTATAGAAGATTTCGTTGACTATTACGCGCCGATGCATGAAGAATATGAAAAATTGGCTAATGTTGTTTTAAAGAAAAAAGATCAGGAAATTGATCCATACAAGAAACCGAAAGAGTTGGGAATTTTCAGTATTTCTCTTTCTTCCATAGGCGTTAAAGCCGAGCAACTTGCTATGTGCGGCAGATAAAATAAAAAGTTTACTATTTAAAACAGGCCCCGCAAGGGCTTGTTTTTTTGTAATTTTCGTGATAAAGTGCAGTCGTCGGAGGTAGGGAGGGATAACGGGCAGAAATGCTTGTTTTTTAATGTCTAAAGATAAAGTTTATTTACTATTAACTAAAATATTATGGGGGAAAATATCTTTGAAAAAATTAAGAGAGCCGATGATCAGGGCAGGGAATATTGGTCTTCCCGCGATTTGGCAAAAGTCTTAGAATATGCTGATTATCGCAATTTTTTAACGGCCGTTAATAAGGCAAAAACAGCTTGTGAGAATAGCGGTGAAGTTATCCACAACCATTTCGTTGATGCCGACGAAATGGTTCAGATTGGATCAGGAGCGGAAAAATCAGTGGATACAATATTTCTTTCCCGTTATGCCTGCTATTTGATCGTGCAGAATTCCGACCCGACTAAAGTCTTAGTTGCCAAGGGGCAGACTTATTTTACAATTCAGACGCGCCGTCAGGAAAACGCTGATAATTTGGTAGAGGATAATAAAAGAGTTTTTTTGCGCGATGAAATGAAAAAACACAACATAAGCTTGACGCATACAGCTTCCAGCGCCGGCGTGGAAAATTTTGCAATTTTTCAGAATTACGGTTATAAAGGATTATATGGCGGATTAACTATGCAGAATATTCATAAAAGAAAAGGGCTGAAAAAATCGCAGAAAATCCTTGATCATATGAACAGCGAAGAATTGGCGGCTAATTTATTCCGCGCTACGCAAACTGACGCCAAAATAAGAAGGGACGGCATTAAGGGGCAATCAAGCGCGAACTTGGCTCATTTTGAAGTTGGCCAGAAAGTCCGCAATACTATAAATTCTCTTGGCGGCACGATGCCGGAAGAATTGCCAACGCCGGATGCGGTTGGAAAAGCGCAGACAAGAATAAAAAAGGCAAAAAAATTGTCATTGCGAGGCCGGTAATCCGGCCGTGGCAATCTGTTTCCATAATATAATCCGATGAAAAAGATTTTAATCCTAAACTACGAATTCCCGCCGCTGGGCGGAGGCGCCAGCCCCGTCAGCTGCGAAATAGCCGAACGACTATCAAAAACCGGCGAATTTGATATTGATGTCGTGACTATGGGCTATAAAGGTTTGCCGAAATACGAAGAAGTTAATAAGAATTTTAGAATTCATCGAGTTAAGTGTTTAAGAAGTAAAAAGGAAATCTGCCACCCATTTTAAAATCTATAGTCATAGACTCGAAATTATTATCTACTAACCCAGGTATTTGTTATGATTGGTTGAAGTGTGTTATAATTAATAGTAGGTTTTAGAAGGGGTAAAATATTTAAATAATTTTATAGTATGCAAAAATTTAAAAACGCCGCTATTTATAACAGTGATTGCATGCTATCGTTTGAAAATCTTAAGAATAATTCTATTGATTTGGTTGCCACCGATCCGCCATATTTTTTGGACGGAATGGATAATAAATGGTCGGATGAAAAATTAAATAGAAAAAAATCAAAAGCTAAAACCATCAAAGGTTTGCCCGTTGGAATGAAATTTGATCCAGAGCAAGGAGTTAGGTTGCAAAAATTTTTTGAAAAAATTTCCAAAGAAACTATTAGAGTTTTGAAACCGGGTGGTTTTTTTCTAGCCTTTTCTCAAGCCAGACTATCTCACAGAATAGCAATTGCGGCAGAAAATTCTGGTTTTGAAATTAGAGACATGATAATTTGGGAGCACAACGGGGGGCAGGGAAAAGCCTTCACTCAAGATCATTTTGTTAAAAAAATGAAGTTGCCAGAACAGCAGAAAAAAGAAATTCTAAAAAAATTACAGAGAAGAAAAACACCTCAATTAAGGCCGAAGTTTGAATGCATTATAGTTGCACAGAAACCAAAAGATGGAACGTTTATAAATAATTGGCTTAAATGGGAAACAGGTCTAATAAAAACCGATTTTGAATCGCAACAAACTACCGTGCTTAATTATAGTAAGCCCCATAAAGAAAAAATAATCGATCATATGACTGTTAAACCGGTTGATTTAATGGAGAGACTTATAGAAATATTTAGCATAAAAAACCAAGTTGTTTTGGATCCTTTTATGGGTAGTGGAACCACTGGAGTTGCAGCCATAAAAACACATAGAAAATTTATCGGCTTTGAAATAGAAAAAAAATATTTTGATATGTCAGCTAAAAGATTAAAAAAATATGACAATTAATAAAATTGATAAACACGGATCACATACATACATGTCGCCAGAGGAAATAGAAGAATGGTATAAAACATTAGAAGAAGAATATAACACCTATTTAAAAAAATATGGAGTAAAATTTTACAAAAAAGATTCTGGCAAGGCCCAATGGCTAATATATTTAAGAAAATATCAAGGGAAATTAGTTCATAAAGATACTATTTCTCAATTTGTGCAATCAATTAATTCAAATGCTGGCAAAGATCAGCAAGTCAGGCATTTAGCCAGTAATGGTTGGTATGTTTTAAATAAGGGCGATAAAATCCCTGGTAGTGATGAAAAAATTCCAAGCGGTTATCATATGTTAATTACAACTGAAAATCCAAAGCCTACATTTTTATTCAAATCAATAAAAAGAGCAGGAAGGTTGGCTGCTAAAACATTCAATGATTTAAAAACGGTTTATGATAACAGATGTGCTACTTGTGGTTCTCAAGAAGGTCATCCGCATTTTCTTGAGCCTGATAAAAGAACAGAATTGCAACAAGGACACATGAATCCTAATAAATCTTTAACCTTGGATAATTCAATTCCTCAATGTCAAGTTTGTAATGGAATTTATTTGGATGATTATGTTTTTGACGAGAAAGGACGAGTTATAGCCGTAGCTTCAGTTAAGCCGGTTTTAAGGGCGGATAAGAATGTAATAGATGAAATAAGAAAAGCAATAAATTAGTTATTACCTTGTCTTGCTTTTTTGTAATTTTCGTGGTATATTGCAGGTGCGAATAAAATCGCGCTTTTTTGTTTTCCGTATTGTCATTGCGAGGCCGGTAATCCGGCCGTGGCAATCTGTTTCCATAATATAATCCGATGAAAAAGATTTTAATCCTAAACTACGAATTCCCGCCCCTGGGCGGAGGTGGCGGAGTTGCCACCTATAAATTAGCCAAGGGATTTATTGAAAACGGTTATGAGGTTGATTATTTGACTAGTAACTTTAAAGGTTTGAAGAAATTTGAAGTGATTGATAGCATAAACGTTTATCGCGTTAATGTCATCGGCCGCAAAGACCTTAAAACCGCCACAATGATTTCCTTGCTAAGTTTTCCGGTTTGCGCCCTGTTTAAAGGGGTTCTTTTGTGTTTGAAAAATAAATACGAATTCATCAATACTCAATTTGTCGTCCCAACCGGCCCCTTAGGATTTGCGCTTAGCAAAATTTTCAAGATTAAAAATATCCTTTCCCTGCACGGCGGCGACATTTACGACCCGACCAAAAAAAGTTCGCCGCACAAAAATAAACTTTTAAGAAAAGCCATAAATTTTTTCTTAGACCAAGCTGATTTTGTAGTCGCTCAGTCGTCAAACACTAAAGAAAATACCGAAAAATATTATCAGTCAAAAAAAGAAATAAAAGTCATCCCTCTCCCTTACGAAATAGTTGACTTCAAAAAAGTCAGCCGGGCGGAGCTGGGCCTCAAAGACGACAAGAAATATTTGATCGCCGTCGGCCGCCTGGTCAAAAGAAAAGGCTTTGAATATTTAATCAGATCCCTAACTTTTTTGGATAAAAACATAGAATGCTTAATAATTAGCGACGGCCCGGAAAAAGAAAATCTGAAGAATCTAGCCGTTGAATTGGGAGTAGAGGATAGAGTCCATCTTTTGGGTTACCTGCCAACCGAAGAAAAGAAATTCCAGTATTTGGCCGTTTCCGATGTCTTTGTTTTAAGCTCTGTTCATGAGGGCTTTGGCATTGTCCTGCAAGAAGCGATGCAAGTCGGCTTGCCGATTGTCTCCACTAATGTCGGCGGACAAGTTGACATTGTCAAAGACGGAGAAAACGGATTTTTAGTTGATATTGAGAATGAGAAAGCGCTCGCCGATGCGGTTAAGAAAATTTTGTCCGACAACGAATTGAGCGACAAGTTTTCAAAAAAGAATTTAGAAGATGTTAAGAATTTTGATTTAAAGAAAATTGCTATCAGCTATTTAAGTTTAGATTAATATCATATGTCAGAAAAAATTACTATCGGTATTCTAAATGGCGGAGGACGTGAATATTTAGAAAAAATTTTGCCGCCCATTCTAAATCAAGATTATGAAAATTTTGATGTTTTAATTTTGGATAACGGATCAACCGATGGAAGTATCGCATTTTTTGAGTCTCTAAAAAATGAAAAGATAAAAATAATAAAGAACGATAGAAATTTAGGATATAACGTAGGTAAAAACCAAATAGTCAATAATTCAACTGGCGAGTATGTTTTACTGCTTGATAATGATATTTTAATTGACAATAAAAATTATTTATCTGAAATCCTTAATTTTTATAAAGAATTAAATGATGTGGCTTTTTTATCTCCGCTAATGAGGGATGATGGTTCTGATATTACCAAATATTATGGAATATATTTTTATACTTTCGGGAAAAGATTAATAAAAAAAATAAACTTTGAAAAAATAACAAAATATAAAGATAAAATAATAATTGGCGCTTTTCATGGCGGGTCAGTATTTTTTAAAAAAGATGTTTGGGATAAAATTGGCGGATATCAAGAAACTCAAATGTTTTCTTTAAATGATTTTGATCTTGGAATGCGAGCCTATTTATTCGGTTATAAAAATTACCTTTATAACAAAGATTGTCTCATACATTTAGGAAAGGCGAAAGATGAGAATAAAAAACACTTTGCTTGGAAATTCCAACTAACTTATTCTGGTTTTGCAACTTCAATGATAAAAAATTATAGTTTAAAAAATATTCTTTGGGCTTTTCCAGTATTTTTTGTTTATTCCGCAATTTTGAATTTGGCTTTAATTATAACTAAGAAAAATTTGCATCTTATAAAATCGTGGTTCCTTTCTTGGGTGTATTTTATTAAAACACTAAAAAATACCCTAAATGAAAGAAAGAAGATTCAGTCAAAGAGAGCAATTTTAAATGATATATTTTTAAAAGTAAAGCCAATTAATTTTAAATAAATGTTAAACAAAATATTAAATAAAATCCTTAAAAGGAAAAATTTTATTATTAAATTTATCTGGCGTGTTTTTCAGCTTGCTTTTAAACAGGGGATGCCGCTTCTTGTTTTTGCCATATCAGCTAAAACATTATCCGTTTTTGAATTTGGTGTTTATAATTATGTTTTTGCCGTTGTTATGTTAATGATCGTTTTTGCTGATTTTGGTATATCAATTTCTGCTTGTAAATATGTGGCGGAGTTTAATATTTTGAGTAAAGACAAAGTAAAATTAGTTCTATTTAATTCCGGAATTGTTATTTTCCTAGTATTCATTCTGCTGTTTATCTCGGTTATTGTTACTAAAAATTTCTGGGGAGATAATTATAAATATATTTTGATTTCATCTCCGTTAATATTTTTAATACCAATCACATCTCTTTTTGACGGCATATTTAGAGGATTAAAAAAATTTAAAGAGATTTCGGTTATAACAATAATAGCCGGTGTTATATCAATACCCTTAATGCTGTTGTCTATTTATAAGCTCGGATTAATCGGTTCGTTAATCGCTCTTTCAATTTTCTATTTTATATTATTGCTTTCTTTTTTGATTAACCACAAAGAATATTCTTTTAAATTTGATAAATATGTGGCCAAAAAAGTATTTGGTTATTCTTTTATTTATGGCGTTGCGATAATAGGATATTTTCTTTTTACCAGAATAAATATAGTTATAATGGGCAAATTTGGTTATTTTGAAGCAATTTCTTATTATGAATTATTGAATAAATTCTTTTGGGTTTTGCTTTTCCCATTTGCCATAATAGGCCAAGTTATAGCTCCTGATTATTCTGAAAAAGCAGCTGAGAAAAAATATAACTTAATCTATGAAAAAACAAAAAAAATCACAATATTGCTTATCGTAATTTCTTTTTTACTTGGAATAGTATTATATTTCTTGACTCCGCTTTTCTTAAAAATATTTTTCAACGAATATTATAATGCCGAAATGTTGAAAATTTTGCCAATTTCTCTCGGCTTATTTATGGTGAGTGTTTGCGCTAATCCAGTTGACGCCGGAATTATTGTTCCGTCCGGGTATGCTAAATTGATGTCAATTTTCTATATAATTCTCGGAGGAATCAATATAGGTTTAGTATTTGTTTTTAATCATTTCTTTGGATATCTTGGTATTATGTCGGCCTCTTTAATTTCAGCATTTTTAATGTTGGTTTGTATACGAGTTTCATTTTTGATGAAAATAAAAAAATTAGTTGTTGATTAAAAAAACTTTTGATTGTTTTTTTTCTGTTTCAAATATAACTTCAGAGTTATTATCTTCTTCTAAATATTTTGAAATTGAGGTGCTTATCTCGGAGGCGTAATCTCTATTAAAAAATAATTGTTGCAATTTATTTTCTACTGGGAACGAACTTAAGTCGGCTATAAAAATTATTTTTCCCCCTTCTTTATCGGTTAAAATATCTTTAAGGTTGTTAAATTTACCATTTTCATTTGTATAGTTTAGGATGTTGTCTTTCCTAATATTGAAATAGTATTTTAGATTTCCCATGCCAAGAAAATAAATGTTATCAACGTTAAAATTGTTTTTATCTGAGTAATTAAAAACAAAATCAGCAAGAATTTTTTCTGAAGATATGCATGAAGATTTTTCATATATTAATTTTGTCGGATAGAAACAACTTTCATTTGTATTTGCGGGATATTTTAAAGAGTAGAATATATTAAGAGTTATTAAGATTATCAAAATTGAGTAATAACTCTTTTTATTTTTTATAAAATATTGCATTGATAATACAGAAAAAATTATCATTAGTGGAAGAAAAAAATATATCGGCCTAAATGTAAAATTGAACCCTGTATTATTTATATAAAAAACAAAAAAAACAAAACTTAATAATGTGTAGTTATAAATTTTATTGCGAAAAAATATTGGTAGACTTGAAATAAAAGTAATAAAAAATATAGAATAATTTTTTATTAACCAGCTTAATTGTCGCCCAATATTTTCTATATTCAAAGAAAGGGCGACCTCATTATATCCGACTGTTTCTGAATTCTTTATCATTAAAAATATTTGAAACAATAGAAAAGTAATTCCGCCAAGAGCAATAATAGAAAGTTGAAGGTATTTTTTTTCTTTAAACTTTTCTATGATTATTATTAAAGAAATAAAACCTATTAATAATATAAAATAAGTTTGTAAAAACAAAAAAAGAATAGCTGAAATTAATAAAATTAAATATTTTATCCATTTATTTTTTATTTTGATTAACAAAAATAACAATAATAGCTGAAAAAAGAGAGTTGGACTATAGAATCTAAGAAATTTTGCAAAATAAACAAACCATGAATCCATGCTAAAAGCCAAAGCAATGAGTATAGATAACTTTTTAGATGTAAA
Organism: uncultured Gammaproteobacteria bacterium; assembly: GCA_964486475.1. Classification (GTDB taxonomy): domain Bacteria; phylum Patescibacteriota; class Patescibacteriia; order Patescibacteriales; family WJLG01; genus JBAZHE01. The sequence goes on from CAZALZ010000011.1 coordinate 9,283, forward strand.
TTCTTTTGAAATAAAATATATTAGCAATACCGACAATAAAGATATTATTACAATTGGAAATCTGTATATAAATTCGTCGCTCGCATTTATATTTAATGTTGTAAATACATACTTTGAAGCTATCGGCAACAAAGATGTTATTTCAGACCTATTATAAAAAACCCCATCTTCTATTTCAAATAATTTTTTGCCTTCAAAAAAATTTTTTGTTATTTGGGCGTGGTAATATTCATCTCCTTGAAAACCATAATTCCCAATGCCATTAAAATAAAATACTCCTGATAAAATTATTACCAAAAAAACAGCAATATTATATGGCCATTTTTTTGTTTCATTTTTATTTTTTTCTGATAAACTTCTTTCTTGGCTTATAAAATAAAAATTTAATAATCCAATTAATATTGTGACAAAAATTACATAAGGATGATTTATTAAATTTAACAGTGAAATTCTTTCTTTTATATAATCAGTGATAGGTAGGTTTATAACAAAAACAATTGACAATAAAATTATAAACACCATATTGGCACCATTTTTTATTGTTGCGCTTGATAAAATTTTTTTCAAAAAGCCAAAGAAGAATAAAAAGAAACCTGATAATATGATGAAGAAATTTAAAACAAAAAAATTTATATATTTTTCTACTGATAAAGATGTAAAGTTATTAAAAAATATTAAAATTAAGCATAAAAAAAATAGATTCCCAAACAGAACCATAAAAGCCTTTTTATTTTTTATTAAAAAATTCTCCATTTTATTTTCTTATTCCTATTTTAACCTTATTCAAGTCGCCGGCGCCGTAAATCGGAAATTTTATAATATCGCCGCCGGGTATAAAAGTCTGCTCATTTTTTAACTGATCGCTAAAAGATTCTCTGGCTATTTTTATAGTCGAGATATTTCCTTGAAAATTTGGATATGAACTGTAATTATGCGGTGTCCAGCCGATCGTTAAATCCTGACTGCCGTATTCTGGCCAAATAGTTTCATTAGCAAAATATTCCCGGCCGGCGAAAATGCCGTCAACGAAAAGCTCAATATAGCCGTTGATAACCGAAGCGCTGGCGGAAGATGTGTTGCATTCCATTTCTCCTTCAGAGACGGAGTTTCCCTTCTGCTGAAGGGAATGGATTCCCGCCTCCGCGGGAATGACACAATTGGAAACAGGGGAATAGACGGCGAGAAGAGTGTGGGACTGATTGAAAAAAGTTTCGTCTATGGCGTAAGAAATTTTGTAAAACGGCCCGGTGGAAGTGGACATACGGCCAACCTGAAAGCTGACAGATTTATCATTCTGCCAAATTTCCCAATTGTAATGGCCGATAATCTGCTGGCCGCTCGTGGCAACCTCCGGCGTCCATTCGGCGAAAACCGTGAACGGCCCGTTCTCAAAATCATCCGCCGTGTCCGGCATTACCAAGCGCGTGGAACCGTCCAAATAAAAACCGCTGTCTTTGGTTTCCAAAAGTTCGGGGAGAAAGGAATGAAATTTCCAAGACGTGACGGAGGAAGTTTTGGAAACGCGGAGAGAAGAAATTTCGGCGTCAAGACGCAAAACAGGTCGGTGCCCTGTTCCTACGGCATCCTCGTTCTTGTCTGTCGCCAAATACAAATTCTCGCCGTCAAAAGCGATAATCACCGTGCGGTTTTCGCCCAAATAATAATCCGGCAGAGGATAGCGGAGCTTTTGTCCGCCATAAAGCAAAACCAATTCCTTTTGATTTTGGTAAAGATTAAGATCGCCGTTAAGAAGCTGGGCATAGCGGCCGGCTTCGTATTGAAGTTCCAGCGCGAAACCATTTTCGTAGCAAAAAGTTTCGGCAAGACATTCTGCCTGGTTGCTTATAGGATTGATAGAGATTCCTCGCAAGCTCGGAATGACAGCAGAGAGGGAATTTTGGGAAACTTCAAAAACGCGCTTTTCGGAAGTTTCAACTTTGAAATCGTTTAAAATATTTTTGTAATTCCAATTATAATCCCAGTCAATTTGGGAAAGGTCCGGCGGCAAAATAAAAGAAACGCCGTCGCCTTCCACTTCCGCTTCAATCGTCGCGTTATTCAAAACAACTTTCGGCTCATAAACCGCGTAAGCCAAACCGTCCAAAAAACGGAAAGTCTCGCCGTCCAATTCCTGCCGGCTGCCCAAGGCCGAAGATTTTTCCAAATAAAATTCGCCTTTGTCGTCATTTTTTCCGCCGACGTCAATCGTCAGGGTTTTGCTGTAGCCGAACGGCAGGAAGTTGAGGTAGAGGATAGCCAAAAGGACCGCGGCGGGGATTGCCCAGGCTAAAACAAGAATATAGTTTATTCTTTTGAAAAAGTTAAATATTTTTGATTGTTTTATATCTTTAAACATAATTATTGCACAGTAGATTCTTCACTACGCTCAGAATGACAAATAATCGTTTAATAATAACTAAATTTTAGCGGTGTGTCAAGGGGTTGTTTGGCGGCCGGTTTGACTTTATGCTATAATATTGATATCATAAAAATTATGAAAAACACCATAGAAAAAGGAAAATTCAGCTTTCTTGTTTATCAAACCGGGAATAAATTTATCGGTATTTGCAAGGAAACCGGATATGTTGAAGAAAGCGACACGCTTGATGGCGTAATTTACAGGCTTAATAATGGCACAAAAGCCATTTTGAAATCGGTTATGGAAAATCCCGGACTATTGCCGAGCATTAATCAGCGCCCGCCCCTGAAATATTTTTTGCTTTTTTATTTGGTTCCGATAATTTACGGATTTAAAAACCTTCGGAAAACTTATACCTTGGAAAAGTTTCAGCTCTCAACTGTGGAACTTTGCAAATAAATAAATGCCTCGTTATTTGAAAAATAGAAGCAGTGAAGAGATTCTTGCGTTTTTGAAAGCTCATGGATTTTTTCAAACTAATATTTTAGGCGATGATGCCATATACCGCAAAGATGGCCGGACAATAACCTGCAAAGTGACGCTAAATAGAAAGTCAACCCCGATCGGGACAATGGAGCAGATTAAGAGATGTTCCGGATATACCGCCAAAAAGTGGTGCATTTGGTGGAAAGAAAACGGTTTCGGCGAATAATATCTTCTGTCGCTTCGGTGGCAGAATGCGGGACTGCAGAAATGCAGCCCTTGTTTTTTATTATATTGATTTACGGTTTTTTGTTTGTGTGGTATATTAGGAATAGAGGAGGGTGCGATTAATTCTGTAAAATTTATCATTCTGCCAAAATCACCCACTCTATTTTCTGCAAAGAGGTATGGTGGTTTTTTTATGTAAAAAGAGGGGTTTTCTCCCGCGATAAAACTTAAAACAAAGGTCGGGTTTTATTGAAAATTAAAAATTATAATATTATGAAAAAATTAAATGTCTTGGACTGGATTGCTTTAATCCTGCTCATAGTCGGCGGATTAAACTGGGGCTTGGTCGGCGTGTTTGATTTTGACTTGGTTGCCATGATTTTTGGCGCTATGTCTGCCTTGGCCAGAATTGTGTATGTCATAGTCGGCTTATCGGCGGTTTATATTTTAGTTGTTTCCGGTAAGCTGGCAAAAAAGTAATCAGGCAAATTCTTGAATTCAAAAAACTCTCGGAGAAAGTTTCGAGAGTTTTTTGTTTAGAATTTATAAACCCAGATTTGAGAATAGGAATTTATTTTATTGTAGAAGAATAGGGTGAGATTTTTTTGAATATAGCCAAGAATTTCCGGACTAATTCTGCCGTCGGCGGATTGGTAGTCAAAGACAAGATAACCGTGTTTGGCCGCGGTTATTTTTTTTAATTCTTCCAAATTATTTATAACCTCGGCATTAACGTAGTATTCTTTGTTGTTTTCAAGAGGCTGGCCAAGGTCTTTTTCAAAACCAAGATAATCATATCTGATCCAATAACCGGCCTGGTTCAAAAATATTTTATTGAAATGCGGATGGCTGGAAATTACAATCATGTCATTCCCGCGCAGGCGGGAATCCAGTTTAATAGCATCATAGGCTTTGTTCCAATCCGGCTGGGGCGTATAGGCGTAATACGGCCGGTTTAATTTTGCCGGATCGTCGCTTTCCAAAAAATAAAAATTTTGAGGAAAAATTATTCCTTCGCCCGCGAGGAAGAAAATCATAATCAGTGTCATGCCCGCGCAGGCGGGTATCCGGTGTTTTAAGCCGGAGGTCTGGATTCCAGTCTTCACGGGAATGATATTCAGGAACGACAAAGCGGCGGTTAAATAAAATATCGGCGTGAGGTGAAATATGTAGCGGTAATGGACAATATTTGTCAAGAAAGAAAGAGGGATGAGGTAAATGAAAAAAACTGACCAGAGCATAAGGTGTTTTTTCTTGGCTTCTTTCTCGGCGCTGAAAAATCCGTAAATACCGACCAGAATAAACGGCCAGTAATTTCGCAGACAAAAGCTTAAATAATAAGGCAAATTGTATGACCAATTTATGTTATGCAGAGCGTTTAGAAAAAAATTAGGCGTTATCGCGAGCGGCAAGATGAGCAGAAACAAAAATAAAATTTTTAATTTCCAATTTTCAATTTTCAAATAATTTTTAATTTTAAAATTTTTAATAAATATCCAGACAAGAAAAGTAAATGGCAGAAGGACGGCGAGCTTGTGGGTGAGAATGGCGAGAATAGTGAAAACAAGAGAAAGAATTAAATATGTAGTTGTCTTTTTTTGAAAAAGACTGGATTCCCGCCTGCGCGGGAATGACACTCCGAGCAGATAAAAGAATAACAGCGCCAGCCAGAAAAAAACTTCCAGTTCCGTGTACCAGCGAGCTTCGCGCGACCAGGCGATCTGCCAATAGGAGAGGGCGACAAAGAAAGCGGGGAGCAAGGCGACTTTTTTGTCTTTAAAGAATATTTTGGCGAAAAAATAGATGACAAAAATAAAGAGAAAACCGAAAATGGCGGCGAGAAGGCGGTAAGAGAGGGCGTTATTGCCGAAAACTTTGGTTAGACCGGCCGTTGGCAGGCAATAAGTCTGACAAGCGTAGGTTTTGCCGGAATCCAAGATAGACGCGCCTGACAAGGTGAAACCATTCTCTTGGCCGGAAATTACAGCGTTAATGGTGTAGCCTTCGTCCATCCAATAGGATTGGCGGTCTAAATCGTAAAAACGTAAAAAAGCCCCCAGAACGAGAATAATAATTATTAAAATTATTTTTATTCCCTTGAAATATTTCATATTTGATTATTATAATTTATATACTTTTGCCATTTTTGTCAAATTAATAAAAAGCTTGACATAATAATAGTATTATAATAAAATTTAATATTAACATTATTTTTCGGTTGCAGACCTCATCCGACCAATTTTAGGAGGGGATTAAAAAAGCGGCCGAAGTAAATTAATTATGAATAAAAAAAATTTTATAAAGTCGGCAATCGCAATTGCTTGCTTGGTGGTTTCCTCTATGTTCGGCTTTAAAACCGCTTTAGGTTATGGAGGAGGCGCTATTACTTCAACCTGTTCTTCCGTTACTTACGGCGAGTGGGGCGAATGCGTGAGCGGTATGCAGTACCGCGATGTTATAAGCCAAACGCCTAATTATTGCCAAATGACCGTTAGCCAGCAACTGGAAAGATCAAAATCTTGCGGTGCGGCGGAAGAAGAGAATGAAAACGAAGAACCTGAAAAAGGGGTTTTGGGAGAAAAAGCTTACGCCAACGGAACATTACTCCGCGGTTCTGACAAAAAAATCTATCTCGTGATTAACGGTAAATTAAAACATCTTGCCAGCTTGAACGAATTGTCCAAATACGCCGGCAGAGAAATTAAAAAAGTAAGCGATGAAATTATTTCATCCATGGGAAAAATATCCGAAACCGGTTCGGTTCTCGGCGAAAAAAAATATGGCAACGGCCAATTAATCCGCAACGACAACGTAAAAGTCTACGTTATTGAAAACGGCAAGAAAAAGCACATATTAAACTTGGAAGAATTGGCTAAATATTATTTCGGCAAACCGATATACCATGTAACCGCCGAAGAATTGGCTGAATACGAAGAAATCGTCAGATAAAAAACTTACAGTATGACAAAACAGAGCTTTGCGGCTCTGTTTTTTTTGTTTCAGTGGCGCTCCTCAAGCGCCCTGATTATTTGTGTTATTCCCTCGGCCACTGTATAGCCGTGCGGCACAGATTGATTATCGCAAGCCACGCCGGCGCTTTGGCCGATCCCCCAGCCGATCATTAAGGCCGCGGGAACATCTTGAGCGGTCCAAAATTTCTTGGCGTCCTTTATTGATATATGATTTCCCCCCAGATCATTCGACCGGGTTTCTTTCCAACCGTATGAAGACAACAACGTCTTCATAAAATTGAATTTTTGTTTTCCTACCTTGGAGACACTTGAATCAAGTGTTACATCCAAAATTTCATTGTTTTTCTTGAACTTTGCGGTTATTTCTCCTTCAGAAAAAACCGAGGAGGCTGTTGCCATAACAACAAACAGCATCGTAAAGAATCTCATAACCCCTCCTTTTTAAGGTTTAAGTCAATAAGCGATTTTGAATAGATATTGGTATATTTTTTAAAAAAAGTCAAGTGTATTGACAAAATTAAAAAAATCTGGGAATATATAACATATTTTGTACTTAAAAATTGAATATTAAATTTTGTCACCTTACCCACATTCAAAAAGGAGTTTATATGTCAGACTTGAGAGAAGAAATGATCGCCTTGTCGGAAAAAATCGAAATCGTAAGTAAGATCAAATCTATTTCCATTGAACAATCCCTGAGAATTGTCTTAGGGGATGATATTTTAAATGAAATTATAAATCCCTTCATTCGAGGATATAAAACGTTCCGGAAGAATTTTCTTCCGAAAATTTCATCGGAAAAGGATGAAAAAATAAGCATCATGGCCATGTCCTACCTATCCTTAAAGGGATATAGGGGGAATAGCTTACTCTTTTTAATAACGGGGGAAACACCATATCTTATTTACGATATAAGAATTATACCTTTTGATGAAAAAGGTAGGATAAGATGTAGGGACGAAGGGAGGATTATTGATTCTAGAGAATTTTTTAAAATCTCAGAATCAATAGGATACAGAAAATTTTTTTCATTTTTTCAAGTGTGGGAAATAATCCTTCCCATAATAGAAGGGGGCGCAATGAAAGTCTCCAAAAATGGAGATATGATAATTATCGCTCCTCATCAAAAATTTTCCGGCTATATTCTAATGGCCGACAAAATGTCATTTTAGCGGTTTTGGGGCGGAAATATTTCCGCCCCTCTTATTTTTTTAAAAAAAGTCAACGTATATTGACAAAAATAAATTTGTATGAAAATATTTAAACCAACTACGTACCTTAAATTTTTTTCATTTTTTTAACAAAAGGAGTGTTGATATGGAAGACCGAGTAAGAGAATTGGCAGAAATAATTCAAAAAGCAAGTTTTGCCGGGAATTCAGCCGGTATTGGGCTAAAAATAAAAAAATTTTTAGAAAAAAACTTTTCCAACAGCCGGTTGTTAGAGGTAACTGGCTACCAAAGTCTTTTCGATTGTTGTCTGGCGGAATTTGACCGCCAAAATCGCATTATTAAAGGTTATAGCGGATCTGGCACTAATTTTCTCTGCCAGAATAAACATTTTTTTCTATCAGAGTTAATAATTGCCGGACGAACAGGGAGAAAAAACTTTTTTCTGATGGACACAACATTATATCCGGCTCTTTGCGCTTCAAGTCTTGCATTTATGTGCAATGACTACTTTATAGAAACAAACAACGTCTTTAACGGCGTGGGCGTGGATGCTCCTTATGTGATTTTCAATGTAAAGGAAGAGGTGGCGGAAAAGAAAAAGTTACTGTCAGATTTTGGCGGTTCCTCTTCCCTGCTTTACTCGGAATTAATAATGATGTCTGTTCTGGACAAGGATTTTATTCTTAAAACAGACGACATCTATTTTCCCGGAAATATATTTGTCAGGATTTGCAACAAAGACCAAGGCCAAGGATTTTTTACCGGTTTTCCTTGGATTGACGACCTGCCGGAAAGTTTTAATATTCTTCTTGGAAGGAGAATCATTTTGGAATAAAACTCAAGAGGGTGACAATATCGCCCTCTTTTATTTTTTAAAAAATGTGGTAATATAAACTTATATGTCAGATAAAATACGTTTAAGATTCGCGCCATCGCCGACCGGTTTTGTGCATTTGGGAAATTTGCGCACGGCGCTTTTTGATTTTCTGGCCGCTAAATCTATGGGCGGAAAATTAATTCTGCGCGTGGAAGACACGGATCAGGAAAGAAAAGTTGAAGGCGCGATAGAAAAAATGATGGAAGTTATGGATTGGGCGGGAATAAGTTTTGATGAGGGGCCGGAACCGATCAGAAAAGGCGAGTTCGGGCCGTATGTGCAAACCGAGCGTTTGGATATTTATCAAAAATACGTCAAAGAACTTTTAGATAAAGGCGAAGCTTATTATTGCTTTTGCGCCAAAGAAAGATTGGAAAACCTGCGCGAAGAACAGCAAGCCGCCAAACTTCCGCCGCGCTACGATCGCGCTTGCCGCGAATTAACGCGCGAAGAAGCGAAAAAGAGGATTGCCGCCGGCGAAAAATTCGTTATCCGCCAGAAAATGCCTTTAACCGGCGAAGTTGTTGTCCGTGATGAATTGCGCGGCGATACTAAATTTCCCGCTACTGATTTGGAAGATCAAATCTTAATGAAATCCGACGGCATCCCGACTTATCATCTCGCTTCCGTGGTTGACGATCATTTAATGGAAATTTCCCATGTTTTGCGCGGTTCGGAATGGTTGCCGTCTTTGCCGAAAAATATTTTGCTTTATAAGGCTTTCAGCTGGACGCCGCCGAAATTTTATCATTTGCCATTGATTCATAATAAAGAAGGCGGGAAATTAAGCAAAAGAAAAGGCGATGCTTTTGCAGAGGATTTTCGCGCTAAAGGATACTTGCCGGAAGCTTTAATTAACTTTTTAGCCTTGCTTGGCTGGTCGCCGTCGGCCGAAGTGATGGCGGAAAGAGCCGCTAACGGAAAAAATCCGGAGATTATGTCTTTGCCGGAATTGATTAAAGAGTTTAAATTGGAAAATATCGGGATTTCGCCCTCGGTTTTTGACACGGAAAAATTGGATTATTTCAACGGCTATTATATTCGCCAGAAAGATTTGAAAGAACTTTTAGAGTTGTGCCGGCCGTATTTGGCGGAAAATTTAGCTTTGACTTCAGCGGAAGACAAAAGAAGCGATGATTTCTTGCTGAAAGTCGTGGCTTTGGCGCGCGATCGCCTGAAAAATTTGGCGGAAATCGGCGGATTGACAAGATACTTTTTTTATGATATATTGGAATATCCGGCGGAAATGCTTGTGTGGAAAAAATCCGATGCGGCCGGCGCGCTCGCGGCCTTGACCGATTTAAAAAATTATTTGGCTGATATTTCGGATAATGACTGGCAATTAAAATTTCTGGAAGAAAAAATCACGGCATGGCTGAAAGAAAATAACAAAGGAATCGGCGATTATCTTTGGCCGCTGCGCGTGGCCTTGACCGGCGAGAAGGCCAGCCCGTCGCCGTTTGAAATGGCCGATGCTTTGGGGAAAATTGAAACTTTAAAGAAAATAGATTTGGCAATCAACAAGTTAACATAATTTTTTACAAGGAGGGAAAATGTTCTTTTTAGGAAAATTAGACCAAGAAACTAAGAAATATGTTGAAAAAGGGGAGGAAAGTAAAAAAGTTTATGATAAAGATGGAGAATTTTTTCTCGCTGCCATAATAACATCAATTCAGGCTGGCCTTCTTTGGAGAAGAAGGTCTGATGTAGACGGTAATTACTCGTATTTTTGCGAGTCATGGCCGGAAATGACGGTAGAACAAAACGGCTCGGAAGTCGTGATTTGCCACCACGGCAAACGTCACTACATCCATCCAAAAAATTCTGAAACGTTATTGCTGTGTTTCAGAGCTATTTTTGCATGATACTCTTTCCTTTTATTGGCCCCGCCTTACTTTGGTAAGCGGGGTTTTTTCTTTTGGCCGGAAAATGATATAATAAAAAGGATGATAAAAATGACGACAAAAACCATCGGCCAGGCTTTTTTGGAAATATTGACGGATATTTTGATTTTTCCTTTTTGGTGGTATTTCGCCGGATTATTGAAATTTTGCCGGCATTTATTGGCCATTTTAAAAGAACAGGAAAAATTTTGGTCCTGGTCGGTTTGGGTAAAAAATATTTTTACGCCGATGTACGGCTTGCGCGACTGGCAAGGAGTGCTGATCAGTTTTTTTGTCCGCCTTTTTCAGATAATTTTTCGAACTGCCGCTATGGCGATTTGTCTATTGATATTAATAGCTGTTTTGCTGGCATATTTGATTTTTCCGATTTTTGTTCTATACGAAATATTTTTTCAGCTAAAATAAAATGGATATAAAAAATAACGACCAAGAAAAAAGCGTTTTTATCAACTGTCCGGATTGCGCCGGCCAGAGCGATATGTTCTGCAAAAAATGCCGCGGCGCCGGAATAGGAGCTTTTACGGAAAATAAATTTTTGTATTGGGGCTTGCTTTTAACTTCAGCTGACATTTTCCGCCGCCGAGCGGCCGCCTTTATTTCCCTAATCTTTGATTTTATTATCGGCGCGCTTTGTTTAATGGGCTGGGCTTCTTTGGCGGCTTGGTCTTGGTTTTATGTCGAGGCTGGAGCCTGGAAAAGTTTGCCGGGATTTTGGGAGAAAAAAAACGCCCTGCTTTTTATTTTTTGGCTGTCTTGCTTGTTTTTAATGCTTTTTGTTTATCGCTGGAATAAAAGAGCGGATAGCGAGAAAAAGATCAAATATGGTCTTGCCGCGCCAAAACATTTTCCTGATAATTGGGAAGAATTAGTAAAATGGAATCGGTCTTTTGATGTTTCTTCGGCTTTCCGCGAAAAGACGATTAGTTTATTGGAAAAAGCCTATTCTTTGGCAAAATCCAAAAAACACGAAGAAATAGAACCTTTGCATCTTTTGGCGGCTATGCTGTCATCGCGAAAAATAACGATATTGTTCACGCGGCTTGATGTTTCCGGCCGAGCTTTAGCGGAAAAAATCAACAATTGCTTGAATAAAATAAAAATACCGGGGAAAAAATTTGGCGAACCGAAATTATCGGTCGAAGTTAAAGAAATTTTAATTAAAGCTTACATCGAAGCGGAAGAAAACAAACAGAACAGCGTCAATGCGCTTAATTTGCTTTTGCCGTGCTTTGAAAAAAGCGAGATTATTAAGGAAATTCTTTTGGATTTAAAAATCGATGGGGATAAAGTGAAAAATACGATTGAATGGTTTCGCATTAGCGAACGCCAAATGGAAAAATATCGTCTTTACAAAAAATTGGCTCGTTTCAAGCCTTCGGGAAATATGGACAGGGCTTATACGGCCGTAGCTACTCCGCTTCTCAACAGTTTTGGCTACGATTTGACTTTGGCCGCCAAATACGGCCGTTTGGAATTATGCGTTGCCAGAGAAAAAGAAATTGCGGCGGTTTTTGAAGCTTTTAAAAGCGGCGCAGCGGGTATTCTTTTAACCGGCCCGGAAGGCTGCGGCAAGCGGGCGATCATTGAAGGTTTAGCTGCGGAGATGGTATCTGAAAACAATATCCCCGATTTCTTAAAAGACAAAAGGTTGATAGAATTAGACGCCGCCCGCTTGGTTTCCGGCGCGTCGGCAACCGAAGCTGAGGGCCGGCTCTTAACGATAATTGACGAAATAAACCGTGCGAAAAACATCATTCTCTTTATAGAGAATTTGGAAAATATCATCGGCTTGACCGCCGGACAAGAAGAAAGTTTAGAGCTTTCCGAAGTTTTGTCCGGCGAGTTGGAAAGAGGTTCTCTGTATTGTCTGACAACCGCTTCGGAAACAAATTATCTTAAATATATAGAAGGAAAAGCTATCGGCAACATAATGAATCGGATTAAGATAGAAGAACCGTCCGGCAATCAAGCTATCCATATTTTAGAAAGTAAGACCGGCAACATGGAAGCCAGACACAGAATATTTTTCTCCTATAATTCTCTGGAAGCGGCGCGCGATTTATCCGCTAAATATATTCATGACAAATATCTTCCGGCTAAGGCGATTGAAGTTTTGGAAAAGACCGCCGTCAGCGTCTCCAATCAACATCGCGGCGAGCATTACATTTGCACCCGCAACGACGTTGCTTTGACTATTAAAGGAATGACTGATATTCCAACGCAAGAGATAGACAACGATGAAAGCGAAAAACTTTTGAATTTGGAAGAGGAACTGCACAAATATGTCATTGGGCAGGAAGAAGCCGTTAAAATGGCGGCCGATTCTTTGCGCCGCGCCCGCACCGCTTTAAAATCCGACAAGCGACCGATTGCCAGTTTTCTTTTTCTCGGTCCGACCGGCGTCGGTAAAACCGAATTGGCCAAAACCATTGCCAAAGTTTATTTCCAGAAAAGCGACTTTCTCGTTCGCTTGGATATGAGCGAATATCAGCACGAAGACAGTGTGATAAAAATGATCGGCGACACCAACGGCGCTTCCGGCTACTTGACCGATGCCGTGCGGCATAAGCCGTTTTCTTTGATACTTTTAGATGAATTTGAGAAGGCTCATCCGAAAATTTTCAATCTGTTTTTGCAGGTTATGGACGACGGCCGTTTGACTGACGGGCAGGGGAGAACGGTTGATTTTACCAATAGTATTATTATCGCCACCTCCAACGCCGGTTCGGAATTTATTCAGGCCGAAGTCGGCCGCGGAGAGCCGATAGAAAATATCAAAGAAAGTTTGCTTAATGAATATTTAAATAAGGTTTTGCGTCCGGAGCTGATTAATCGTTTTGATGGCATTATTGTTTTCAAGCCGTTGACAGAAGAAGAAATAAAGCAAGTTGCCAGACTAATGATGAAAGATTTTGAAAAAATGCTTGAAGAAAAGGGGATTGCTTTGGAACTGTCGGAAGACGGAGTTGCGGAATTGGCGCGGCAAGGCTATGATCCGAAATTCGGCGCCCGGCCTTTGCGCCGCTTGATTCAGGAAAAAATAGAAAACGAAGCGGCCAAATTATTGCTGGCTAAAAAATTAGAGCGTCGAGATGTTTTGGTTATCAACAAAGATATTGGTTTGGAAGTCAAAAAAGGGCAGGCTATTTAAAATTAAAAAGGACACGGAAGCGCTTGCTGGCTTGGTGTCCTTTAAAAGATGATTTTTCATTTCATCTTCCTCCGCCAATCATTTTAATGCCCAGCCTTTTCTGTAAGGCTACAGCTGGGGGGAAACACCCTTTAACAGAAATTACCATCCTTAGTATGCTTTCTGCTTGTGGAGTGGAAAATTTTTCTTCCATCTTCTTAGCATACTCCAACACTTGATCTTGTATGCCCGGCGTCTGGTTCGGCGGCGGTTTTCCTAAAATAAAAGAGCTTTTAGACTCCATAAACACCTCCTTAAGTTGAGAAGTTGATACCTATTTAAAGATATACAACATTAAAATAAAAAAGTCAATGAAATATATTTTTATCGCTATTATTACGGTTTTCTTGTCAGCAATTTTTACTTGGGTAATACGCAAAATAGCCGTAAAATTCGACATTACCGACAAGCCGGACAAAGCCAGAAAAATCCACCAAACGCCGATTCCTTTGCTGGGTGGTGCGGCGATTTTTTTGTCATTTTTCTTAGTTTTGTTTTTTTTAAAAAAAGAACTTGTCGCCGGCGAACTTACTTATGAGCATTGGTTTTGGTTTTTTGCCGGCGCGATTTTTTTATTGATCGGCGGAATCCTTGATGATAAATTCAATTTTAAACCGCGCTTTCAAATTATTTTTCCGCTTTTGGCGGTTATCTGCGTGCTGTTCGGCGATATTGGCATTAAAAAAGTCTCTAATCCTTTTGGCGGTCTTTTGTTTTTTTCCGATATTTTATCCGACGCACTCACCTTTGTTTGGCTCTTGCTAATGATGTACACAACAAAACTGCTGGACGGCCTGGATGGCTTAGTTTCCGGACTGGCGGTGATCGGCGGTCTGGTCATTTTTCTTTTTACAACCACAACCAAGTATTATCAGCCGGATATCGCTTTGGCCAGTTTGGTATTTGCCGCCGCGGCTTTTGGATTTTTGCTTTGGAATTGGCATCCGGCCAAAATATTTTTGGGCGAAAGCGGCTCTCTGCTTATCGGTTATATTTTAGGAGTTTTGGCGATAATTTCCGGCGGAAAAATCGCCATCGCCTTACTAGTTCTCGGCTTGCCGCTTCTTGACCTTTTCTGGACGATAATCCGCCGCCTCTGGTCGGGAAAAAATCCTTTTTCTTCTTCCGACAGATTACACCTGCATCACCGCTTGCTTAATTTGGGAATCGGACAGAAAAAAACCGTTTTAATTTTTTACGCTTTTTCTCTCTTCTTTGGTCTTAGCGCGTTATTCTTACAAAGCAAGGGTAAAATTTTGGCGGTTTCCTTTTTAGTCCTGATAATGATCACTTTTATAATTTCATTTTCTTCGACTAAAAACAGCGGGAAAATTTAACATATTGAAATATGAGAAAAAGACTTTACTTATTTATAACAATTTGCTGGCTGGCCGCTATCGGAACGCTTCTTTTTTATCCCCTGGAAAATATCCCTTCGGCTGTAGAAAAAATAACCTACGCGGACAAGGCTGCTCATTTGGCAATGTTCGGTGTTTTAACCTATCTCATCATGGCAATAGGAATCCGCTGGAATAGGCGAAAATTTTTTTGGATTTCCTTGGCGGCTTTTTCTTTTTCGGTTATTGCTAATTTTTCCGCCGAATTTATCCAAGCTTTTATTCCGGGACGAACGCCGTCTTTTTTGGATTTTTTAGCCGGTTTGTTCGGAACGATTTTAGCCGTCCCGGTTACTTATCTCTTGCATTATTCCCCAAAACCGAAAGCCGTTCTCCATGTTTGCTGCGCGCCTTGCGCCACGGCCGTAAAAGAAATTTTAGAAAAAGATTATCGTTTGGAATTTTTCTTTTCTAACTCCAATATTTATCCGCGCCAAGAATATCAAAAGCGCCTGAAAGAAGTAAAAAAATTAGCGGGAAAATTCTGGATAAAGGTTCATGAAGACAAATACAACCATACTGCCTGGAAAAGGGAAGTAAGCGGTTTGGAAAAAGAGCCGGAGGGTGGAGCGCGCTGCGAGCTATGCTTCCGCCAACGCCTAACAGCGGCGGCCAAAATCGCCAAAGACAAAAAGGCCGATTTTTTCGCCACCACTCTGACCATAGGTCCGCACAAAAATTCAATTCTTATAAATAAAATAGGGGAAGATATCGGAAAACATTTCGGGGCGTCATTTTTAGAAAATGACTTTAAAAAAAACGGCGGCTTTCAGCGCTCAATATTTCTTTCTAAAAAATTCAATCTATACCGGCAAAAATATTGCGGTTGCGAATTTTCCATAAAAACCGCCGGCGCGCCCCGCCGGATTAGAAAAACAGCAAAAAAATAATTTGATTTTCTCTTAAAAAATGATATACTTTAAAAAGTTATGACACGAGAAAAATGGGAATATATAACCGGCGATGTAGAGGATAAATTCGGTCTTTTAGAAAAGGGCCGGGAATTTTTCGATGAAAGCGGCGGAATCAATGTGGATTTTATAGTTTTTAAAAGTCCATTGGGAAAAATTCGTCTAGAATACGCGGAAAGGCCGGTTATTCTTGATAAAAAAACCAACTACTCTCATCGCGCCGGAACTATCGCCGAAGTCGAATATGTCTACAGTAAAACAGAAAAAACCGCTTCTTTCACCGCCTACAAGTGGGTTGACGGCGAAAACGACTGGAAAGAAATAGGAGCGGAAAATCTCTTTTAATCCTTGCTTATATTAAATTTTCTAATGAAAAATAATTTTTTTTGGATATTTTTATCTCCCTTGGCTATTTTCGCCGTTTCCGAAGCTTGTTTTGTTTGGCAAAAATTATTTTTTCCGGGACTTGCCATTTCTATTATTTTGCTGTTCTACTCTATAAAAAAAATGACCGGAGGAAGGATGTTTACGCCGGATTTTCTCTGGTTATTATTTGTTCCGGCTTTTTTTCTTGTTTCATCCGCCGCCTATGCCTTGATTTTGCCTGAAAAAATTTTAATCCAAATTATTTTTTTCGGACAATTGTTATTTATTTTTTATTTTTTAAAAAATCTTTCAGGCGGAATAAAAACAACGTTTCTGGAAAATATTTCTTCATGGGGGAATTTCCTGTCTTTATTTTTCGCCTTTTCTTTTCTCTTTGGAATAAAGACATTTCTCGGACTGCCGGCCGTTTATTCTTCTATGGGATTTTTATTGATAATTTTTCTGGCAACCGCGGAAACTTTTTGGGCCAACAAAATAAGCGGCGGCGAATCCTTGCCTTTTATTTTCTTAATCCCTTTAATTTTACTGCAATTAAGCTGGACGCTTTATTTTTCTCCTTTAAATCATGATATCCATGGTTTAATTCTGACTATTTTATATTATATGGCTCTTGGAATAATCAGGCCTCTTTTGCGTGAAAATTTATCAAAAAAAATAATTAAATTTTATTTGTTCGGCGGATTAGCAAGCATTGCAGTGCTTCTTTTCACCGCAAAATGGATATGAGAGAAAAAAATACAAAAGAAGTCAAACAAAAAACAAATTTATTATTAGTGGCGGCAAGCGCTTCGGTTTTCGGCTTGCTGGCTGGCTTGGTCGGCTCATTAATCGGACAAAGCTATTTTTTTGATATTTTTTCTTCTTGGATGCCGGACACCGGTTCGGTGAATTATCAATCCAATAGCGACAGCAAGCAAATAAATTCTTTAATAGAGAGCGCCAAAAGAATAATCAACGAAAAAAGCAATGAAAACAAAGAGGCGGCCGCCTCGGCGCTAAACAGCTTGGTGGGAATATTTGAAAAAAAACAGGATGTTGCTCTTGAAAAAATTTCAAAAAAAAATTTCGACTTGTCCGATTATTATTATTTGGATGAAAATATCAGCCAAGGATTGATCATTACCAGCGATGGTTGGGTTTTAGTTCCAAACAATACGTCTTCTCCGATTAAGAAAGAGAATATCGGCCGATTCGTCGCCGTCTCTAAAAATAAAAATATCTACAAAATAGACGGTTATAAAGAAACAGGGGTGGATTCTTATATTTTTCTACATTTAGCCGAGGCAGACAACCTGCCTGTAAAAAGTTTTTTCTTCGCTTCAAAATTAGATGTCGGGCAGGTTTTGATTGCCGTTGATTGGAGTGGAAACAGCTTTCCGGTTTCCGTCTTAAAAAAAGATTGCGCCGGCGAGATTATCAGAAACAGCGATTATTCGGAAGCAAACATCGCCCTCTCAACTGACCTCTCTGATTACTTTAAAGATGCTTTTATTTTTGATTTGGAAAATAGGGTTGTCGGGGGGGTTACCGAAAAAAATGATTTTGTCTCAATTGATGACTTGCAAGGCTTGATTATCGGCCTTTTGCGGGATAAAGAAGTCAAGCGGCCTTCTTTGGGTGTAAACTACTCGAATCTTTCGGAATTCGCCATTAAAGATACGGCCTATGAAAAAGGCGCTTTGCTGATTTCTTCCGACAAAAAACCGGCAGTTAAGCCGGGGTCGGCAGCCGAATCGGCCGGCTTAAAAGAAGGTGATATTATTTTATCGATAAACAATGTTACATTGAACGCTGATTGGGATTTGGCCGATTTGCTAAAAAAATATCTAGCCGGAGAGGAGATTGATATTCTTTATTCGCGCGCCGGCGAGGAAAAAATCGCCAAAGTGATTTTAGGAGAATTAAAATAATAATTTTATGAAAATGCGATCAATTCGCGAGGCGAAGAAAATCATCGGCAAAAAAATTTTTTTGCGAGTGGATTTTAACGTCCCTATTTTGAACGGGAAAATTAAGGACGAAAGCAAAATTGTCGCCGCCCTGCCGACAATCCGCATGCTTCTCCGCCTTCGCTGCCCGATAATTATAGCCACCCATCTCGGCGATCCGAAAGGAAAAAAAGAAGCGGCTCTTTCGGTAAAACCCTTGGCAAAAAGGCTGGAAAAAATAATCGGCAAAAGATTCTGCTCGCTTGTCCGCGCCGACGGATTGATTGATAAAAAAACGGAAAAAATGGCAAAAAAATTAACAGCCGGCCAAATTCTTTTTTTAGAAAACCTGCGATTTAGCAAGGGGGAAGAAAAAAACGACGCTTTTTTTGCAAAAAAATTAGCCGGCTTGGCTGATTTTTATGTTAATGAGGCTTTTTCCGTCTGCCATCGCAAGCATGCTTCGGTAAACGCAATAAGAAAATATTTGCCGGCCTATTCCGGCTTATTATTAGCCGAAGAAATAAAAAATCTGGATAAAATAAAAAAACCGGCGAAACCGCTCGTAATAATAATGGGCGGATCTAAAATAAGCACTAAGATAAATTTAATAAAAAATCTTTCTTCAAAATCTTCGCATATTTTAATCGGCGGAGCTTTAGCTAATAATTTTTTAAAAGCCGGCGGTCAAGAAATCGGCGCGTCCCTGGCGGATAAAGAAAGTATCGCCGTGGCTAAAAAATTATTAAAAAACAAAAAAATAGTTTTACCTCTGGATTTGGTAGTGAAAGGGAAAAACGGATGTTCCGTGAAAAAAATCGATAAAATTATTAAAACCGACTCGGCCATGGATATCGGTCCGGAGACTATCCGTTTTTACGCCCAAATAATAAAAGGAGCTAAAACGATTATTTGGAACGGTCCTTTGGGGGTTTTTGAAGAAAAAAACTTCCGCCACGGAACCTTGGCTTTGGCAACTTTAGTGGCTGCGCGTTCGCGCGGAAAAACTTTCGGCGTTGTCGGCGGCGGAGAAACCTTGGAAGCTTTAAAAATGACTAAAATGGAGGGCGGAATAGATTGGATTTCCACCGGCGGCGGCGCCATGTTATCATATTTAGGCGGAGAAAAAATGCCCGGATTATGGTAGCTTACAAATTTTCACTGTTGATTATTTTTTAATTTAAACAATATTCATATCGCATAAAAATATGAAAATCAAGGAGATAAAAGCAAGGGAAATTTTAGACAGCCGCGGCTTCCCGACGGTTGAAGCGACAGTTATTCTGGAGAATGGAATAGCCGCCAAGGCAAGCATTCCGGCCGGCACTTCAATAGGCTATTTTGAGGCCGAAGAGCTCCGTGACAACAACCCGAAGCGCTACGGAGGAAAGGGCGTCCTGCGGGCAGTGGAAAACATTAACACAGAGATAAATTCCGCTCTTAAAGATTTGGATGTTTTCAAACAAGCTGAAATAGATAATAAAATGATTGAATTGGATGGGACTAAAAACAAAAGCCGCCTCGGAGCGAATGCGATTTTGGCCGCTTCTCTGTCCTGCGCTCGAGCCGGCAGTTTGGCGCGCGAGGAAAATCTTTTTGAATATCTTAGTCAAATATACGGTTTTTCCGGGGAATACAAAATCCCTACGCCTTGTTTTAATATTTTCAACGGAGGAAAACACGCGGATACCAATCTTGACTTCCAAGAGTTTATGATTATCCCGATTAAAAAAACATCTTTTAAAGAAAAACTTAGGCTGGGCGCGGAAATATTTTATGAGCTTGGTAAAATTTTAAAAAAATCCGGCTTTGACACTGATGTCGGCGCCGAAGGAGGATATGCGCCAGACATGACATCAAGCATCCAGGCTCTGGAATTTATGCTTTCGGCCGCCATTTCAGCCGGATACAACCCAGGGGAAGATGTTGTCTTGGGCATAGATATAGGATCTTCCGAACTTTTTGACCAAGACAGGGGAAAATATATTTTCAAAATAGACAGGGAATATTTCGCCGCCGATAATTTAATCGGGCTTTACAGGGAATGGCTGAGAAATTTCCCAATTGCTTACCTGGAAGACGGTTTGTCCGAAGGTCAGTGGGATGACTGGAAAAAATTAACCAAAGAGCTTGGAAATAAAATAATGCTTGTCGGCGATAATTTATTTGCGACAAACTCAAATCGCCTTCGCCGAGGGCTTAAGGAAAAAATCGCCAACTCCATAATAATAAAACCCAACCAGGCCGGAACTTTATCTGAAGCGATTGAATGCGCAGAGCTGGCAAAAAAACATAATTATAAAATAGTTGTTTCCCACCGTTCCGGAGAAACTAACGATGATTTTATAGCTGACTTGGCCGTGGCGCTGCGGGCTGATTTTATAAAAGCCGGATCTTTATCTCGCGGTGAAAGGGTGGCGAAATACAACCGTCTGACGGAAATAGAAGAAATAATAAATTTAACAAAATAAATTTTATGTTAAATAAAAAAAATTCTGAAAAAAAATTTCTTCCGATGATTTTGATTGTTTTGGATGGATGGGGTTTGGCGAAACCGAATTGCGGAAACGCCGTAACTTTATCCCAAACTCCCTATTTGGATTATTTATCGAAAAATTTTCCATACTCCAAATTATATGCTCACGGAAAATATGTCGGCCTGCCGCATGAACAAGTCGGAAATAGCGAAGCCGGGCATATGAATATCGGCGCCGGCAGAGTGGTAGAACAAGATGCGATAAAAATAAATCGCAGTATTAAAGATGGAACATTTTTTAAGAATGCCGCTTTTAAAGAGGCTATTTCCCATGTTAAAAATTTTCAAAGCAAGCTTCATATAATGGGAATGTTATCTGACGATATGAGTCCTCACAGCGATATGAGCCATTTAATAGCCTTGGTAAAAATGGTCAAAGAAAACCAAGTAAAGGATTTCTATCTTCATCTTTTCACCGATGGGCGCGATTCGCCTCAGCATGAAGCGCTTCGTTTAATAACTAATCTTAAAAAGAGAACTAAAAACGGGATTAAAATCGCTACTATTTGCGGGCGTTTTTACGCTATGGATAGAAAAAAAGAGTGGAGCAGAACTTTCGCCGCTTATGATGCTATTGTTTACGGAAAAGGCTTGAAAGCCGCTGACGCTTCGGAGGCGATTGTTGAAAGCTATAACCGCAATGAAACAGATGAATTTATCAGGCCCTACGTCATGGATAAAAACGGGATGATCGGCGATAATGATTCGGTTATTTTCTTTAATTTAAGATCAGATCGCGCGCGCCAATTAACAAAAATTTTTGTTCAAAAAAATTTTAATGAAAAAAACCCGGGAGCGCCAGTCAGAAAAAAGAAATTTAAAAATTTATGTTTTGTCACTATGACCGATTTTGGGCCGGATCTCGATAGTATTTTATCCGCCTATCCTTCGGTTGACTTATCCTCAACCCTGCCGGTATCTTTAAGTGAATTATCCCAAGTCTATATGGCGGAATCCGAAAAATTCGCCCATGTCACTTATTTTTTCAATGGCGGCTATCCCGGCAAAATAAACGGAGAGGATCATTTTATCATACCGTCGCCAAAAGTGGATTCTTACGATAAAACACCCCCGATGAAATCTTTCGAGCTTACTGAAAAGGTTTTAAAAAACCTAAAAGAAAGTCGATATGATTTTACATTCCTTAATTTCGCCGCCTCTGATATGGTGGCGCATACCGGCAACTTAAAAGCTGCAATTAAATGCTGTGAAGCGCTTGATAAATGCGTAAAAAAAATAACAGAAGCTTATTTGGAAAAAAACGGAACCGTGATAGTAACCGCCGACCACGGCAATATAGAAGAAATGATAAATTTATCAACCAAAGAAGTCGACACCGAACATTCCATCAACCAAGTCCCGTTTATTTTGGTTAATAAGAAATTAAAAAAAACAAAAATTCATAAAGACGGATCACTGAGCAATATCGCGCCGACGATTTTAAAAATATTAAATATGCGCAAGCCGGGAGAAATGACGGCTAAAAGCTTAATATGATTAAAAAAAAGGAAAAAGCGCCATTTCTGGTATTATTAATGATTGACGGCTGGGGAGTTGCCCCAAGCGGAGCGGGAAACATTTTTTCTTTGATTAAAACCCCGAATTACCAGGGATTAATCGCCAAATACCCGGCGGCCGTCCTATCCGTTTCTCCTAAGCAAAAGAAAAGCGTCTCCAGAAGCGATAATTATTTCACTATAGGCACTGGAAATTTTTTGCAGAGAAAAAGCAAAGGTTTATTAGAAAATCTAAAGGAGGCTGGAATTAAAACCTTAACTATTTTCGATCAAGAAAGATATCCGGAGATGAATTTTTTCTTTTCCGGCCGAAAAAAAAATATTGAAGATAATTTTTTAATTTTTAAAGACACCAAAGGGAAAGGAACTACCGGCCTGATCGCTGAAGCTTTAATAAAAACTGTTAAAAAAGGGGGGTACGGTTTTATCACTGCGGTTTTTTCCGATTTGGACATAGCCACTACGCGCGGAGATGTAAAAGCTTCCGGGGAAGCGGCGGAAAAAATCGACGATAGCTTAAAAAAAATAACTAAAATCATTCTCGGCCGCGGCGGCTTGCTTATTATAACCGCCCCTGCCGGCAAGGCAGAGGCTATAATAAATCCGCGCACCGAAACTGTTAATAAAAAAACTACATCCAATTCCGTCCCTTTCGTACTGATTGGTAAAAAATACGAAGGGCAGGCTATTAGTTTTTTTGAAACTCCGGGAAATGATTTGACCCTGGCGGCCCCCATAGGGGATATTTCCGGCATTGCGCCGACGATTCTTAAAATTTTTTTTCCGGGCGACGACGATCGGGATGGCGAAAAATCTTTTATTTAAACAATAAAAAAACTTCTCTTTAAAGAAGTTTTTTCTGCTATTTTTAATTTAAAATTAGAAATCCGATCAAACTTATCAAGAAGCCTATTAACGACCCGACTGCGGCTTGTAAAGGGGTATGCCCGATTCTTTCCAATAAACGTGGGTAACTCTTATCAAGCTGGGTGTCAGGTTCTTCTTTTAAATCTTCCACTAAAACATTAAGAACCTCCCCGTGTTGACCAAGATAACGGCGCAAACCAACCGCATCGCGGATGACAACTATCGCCAAAATAAAACTAATGGCGAATAGGGGTGATTTCCAGCCTTGTTCCAAAAAAACAATAGTTGCCAAAGAAACTACCAAAGCGCTATGACCGGAAGGCATTCCAGAG
>CAZALZ010000012.1:0-20356 GCA_964486475.1 uncultured Gammaproteobacteria bacterium
AGGCAAAATAGACAGCTCGCGAGCGAATAGCGAAGCGAGCAACATTTTGCCTAACGTTTACGCATCATCCGAAGTCCCGCACCTTTAATGGCACAAAACTTTGACTTGTGTATTATTTTAATTAGCTGATTATATCTTGATTATACCACAATCTGGTGCGGGATTTGGGTCGAGAAAATTTTTCACTCCTTGAAATATAAATAATGAAAAATTTTGGAGCCAGATATGCGTTGTTATCGGATGTAAATTTTCAAACTAGCCCGTTGGTAGTTCATGGCGATAATCTTTGACTTCATCTTCCACCTCGACATACTCCACTGAGACAGGGACGATTTTATGGGGCTTTTCTATTTTAAAATATCTAATCGTCTTGCCCAAACCAGACGCTATTTTTATCTCGGCTAACACGCCATTAGAAATAGCCCCGAACACCCACAGCTCATCGGCACGCTTCACAAGATTATTATTACCTTCACGAACCAAGTCCCTGTCGACCGTGTCCAATAAAAAATAATCAAATATCATAAACGGGTTTAACGGCACACCGTGTTGCTCAATGACGAACTTGGATACAAACATACGATAATAGAACAAGTGTTTTGACATTGCCGTGTATACTAGGTTTTTATCAGCGGTAAGTTTTAATGCTTCGTGGGTGAATGACATAATTATGATATTTGATTATTTTTTATTCTCGCTAAGGGTTAGTTTGAAAATTTATTTCCGATAACGGCTTCGGGATAAACGAAGTGCTCGGAGGAAAACGGAGCAAAGCGGAGTTTTCCGACGGGCATTTCGTTTAGGCCGTGTTGGGCGAAGTGTTGCGAGCGACAGCGAGCGGCACTGAGCCGAACCGGCCTCGCCCGAAGCCGTTAGGCAAAATAGACAGCTCGCGAGCGAATAGCGAAGCGAGCAACATTTTGCCTAACATGTCCGAATATGAGAAGTTTTTGCCCGCTTCCTTGTTATATTTCAAAAATAGAAAAGGGCAAAAATTTGGGTGAGAAAAATTTGCGTTCATTGTTATAATTCATTATGGCAAATTTTTTAAACCTCATATTCGGTGTTCTGCGATGTTATTTTTTTATCTATACGTGCAAATATAGCTCGATGTTTCTTTTGCGGAAATAGCAAATGGCGTGCCTTGTTTGACTACAACCTTTTGGCCTGGCGCACATTCTTCGTTATTTATCACCAACAAGCCTGTTAAGCACTGTATAGTTTCCTCTCGATCGGGCGTAAAAGTGTAGTCGCCAGGCTCAACGACGCCGACTGATTTATCGACACCTTTGTCATTGAACTCAATGTTTTGAAGGCCGCCATTTGCGTAAGCATTGTGTTTCATAAAAACTATTTATTTAGTAGATAAAAATATAATTTCGCAGAACGGCTTCGGGATAAACGAAGTGCTCGGAGGAAAACGGAGCAAGGCGGAGTTTTCCGACGGGCATTTCGTTTAGGCCGTGTTGGGCGAAGTGTTGCGAGCGACAGCGAGCGGCACTGAGCCGAACCGGCCTCGCCCGAAGCCGTTAGGCAAAATAGACAGCTCGCGAGCGAATAGCGAAGCGAGCAACATTTTGCCTAACATATCGGGATGATCCGAAGTTTCGATAAGCGAAGCGAATTGAAATTTTGGATATCCCGTGTTAGATGATGTAATGCTCTTAACCTTATTCTATTAAAAAATAATATAATAATTTTAGTGGGCAGAGAATAGTGGGCATTTCTATTCTCTGATTAAGCTTAAAGAACATCAACATTGGATACATGGTGCTCCAACAATAAGCTCGATTTTTCTTGATCTTCTTTCAAATCGATCAAGTCTTGCTAAAAACTTAAGGACATCGTTGTTTTTAAAAGGAATTACTTTTTCAATAACCTCTCCTTTACAGTTTTTTGTTAATTCACGTAGCATCGCAAGTCTTTTTTTCTCAAAGTCGGTTCCGCTATTTTTTTTCTTTGGCATATCTATCCCTCCGTTAGGTTTTGCCCACTAAAATTATTATATTTAAAGAGCATTATTTCGCCTAACGTATCGGCATATCTGATGTTTTGTGAAGCGTAGCGGAACAAAATATGGGTGGAGGCTTTTGTATAAAAGCCGTAACCAGATATGCCGTGTTGTGCGATGTATGCTTTTCTTTTTGTCTCGTTGAGACGAGACCGATTTTATAAAATGTAAAAAAATGATTTTGTCTTGGCGTAGGGGCAGAGGGGTTGGGGGTGAATGCCCCGAAGCCAAGACTCCTTATTTCTTAATCCTTTTCGTTAAAGGCATTGGCTACTTCTTTCGCATATTCGGTATCCAAACCATTTTTTACCGCTTCGTCTAATAATTTTTGCACATCCTCACTATTTGGTCTGTAATTTGGAGAAAAAGATCTGCTCATAAGTCCAGCGACTTTTATCGTTTCCGTATCCTCGGAAAGTAAAGACGCTAATTCTTCATTTTTTAAAATAGGTGTATCTTTCATTCCCGCTTGAGCAAAATAAGGGATTCGCTGAGTGGCAGAA
The DNA here is from genome assembly GCA_964486475.1 of uncultured Gammaproteobacteria bacterium. GTDB lineage: Bacteria > Patescibacteriota > Patescibacteriia > Patescibacteriales > WJLG01 > JBAZHE01. Next base: position 2,515 of record CAZALZ010000012.1, read on the forward strand.
AGAGAGTGAGCTTTTTCTAGAAGTTCCGCACCTTGTGGAATTTGAGCATTCATAAACGATATTATTTTTTGTTCCATAGCTTCCAAAACAGAAATTTCATTTTCCAAATCACAGCCAATCGCAGAAGCTAATTCTGCTAAATATTGAGTGTCTTGCAAACAATGCTTTAAATCCTCGACTGAAGAATTTTCTTTTAGGTTGTTCGCACCAGATAGCCACAATGTATATTGTTTAATAAATTCTTTTAAGTTGCTATCGTCCTTTTTTCGCGCTTCATTGAGCTCCTCGCCTGAAACAGTGCGTCTGTCTGCGGGGAAAAGAGGATTATTATATCTTCGTTGCAAGTGGCGTTCAAAGCATCCTGGTTTTTCATGCCATTCAATTTGAATGTGTTGAGTCGTAGATTGTTTTTTGTTCCAAAACATATTTGTAAAAGTTAATTATAAGTACCTTATAGCCCCCCCTCTAATAAAAATTAAATCATTTTTTTACATTTTATAAAATCGTAGCCGATAGGCGAAAAAAGAAAAGCATATTTCGCACAACGTTTGCGTGTATGAGAAGTTGCGAAGTGAGCGTGGCGGTATAATCGGGCGGAGCCCCACCGCCTAAGCGAACGAGCAATTTGGGTGAGGCATTTGATATTATTCCTCTTTTTTCGCAACGACTTTCATTTTAAAGATACTTGTAAAAATTATTGCGGCGGCAATTATATTTAGCACCGACCAAGTTTCTCTATCAAGGTGAATGGGCGCGATTGGGTTAAATAGAATTGCGGTGATTGCCAAAATCCAAGTCCAAATATTTTTGCCTTGTTCATAAGCAAGATAAGCCGAATAGCCAGTTACACCCGCAATGACCCAACGCAAAATCTGATAATATCCATACGGATTATCAGCGAGCGCCCAAAAGAGCATTATGATAGCAATAATTTTTACAATCGTTATTGTTTGAATTTTCTTTTTCATAGAAATAATATCAAATACCGAACCTCATACACGCTGTTAGGCGATGTACGATTTTTATTTTTAGTCGTCACTACTTGAAAGACCTCCGATTATCAACCCAACTATACCAACGCCCCAAACTATGAAATAGAAAGCTGGGAACACCCCCTCGACAATCCAAAATACTATCGGGAATATAACCAATCCCGGACTTAAAACGAAAGCGAGTATTGTACCGAAAAAACCCAACCAATTATGCATGGCCGTGAGCCAAAAGATAAACATTAGGATTCCTGCTCCGATCCACATTGTGTAGCCGATTACTTTGCCGATTGTTCTCATAGTGATTTAGTTAAAAAATTAAGAAAACAGCATTTTCAAATCTTGGCCTGAATATTTGAAAACAACTGTTATTAAAAGAAAAATGATAAAGATTATAATGACTGTTAAAATTAAACCAAAAATAATTTTGTAGGCAATCGGCAGAATAACAAAAATTTTTTCGATGGTTTTTTGATACCATTTCCATTGAAACCTTTGTTTTTTGAAAATTTTACTACTGATCCAGCATACCAATAGCCACCAGAGAAAATCGAGAAACGCATAAAACAATATTGTTTCAAACCAGCCACCACCTCCACCATATTCAGCCAATCTATATGGTAGATCAGTGACAAACAAAAGAAACATAATAATCGTGGCTATTGGGTGCCTAAAAAATTTTTGTTTTAATTTTTCTCTTGGAAATTTAGAGGCAACGTAAACGACTAATAGCCATTGAAGAAAATAGATAACAGGAATGCCGATTGCCCAAAACCAAATATTCAGGCCATATCTTTCCAAAAATAAACTTTTGTCGGCAAAGTATGAGGCGAGAACTGCTACTAATTGACCAAGGAGCAGGAATCCGATTGTAAAAGTAATAAGAGGATATTTCTTAATCCTTTTTACAAACCAATTTTGCTTTGGCTCATGGCCTACTTGTATTGTGTTTTCCATAACGTTAGTGGTTAAGAGGGGGTGTTCCCAGCTTTTTAAATAAAAATCGTATTTCGCCTAACGTATCCGAGTATGCGAAGTTCGCTTTTCGGATTTATTGCTTATTATTTGAATTATCTAATTACTATTTTAGCTGAATTTCGCTTAAATTACCACCAAATAGAGAAAAGCGAATTTGGGAAAAAGGCGAGCCGAGCCTTTTTCCGCATACTCGGTGTTAGGCGAGGGTGAGCGGAACGGATTGGAGCGAAAGCGCAGCGTCCCCGTAGCGTTTTCTTTCAAATTATTTTTTGCGGTCATGGGCTTGACATATTAGCCGTTATCTGCTATACTAAAATGTCAATAGTGAGAAATCGCATTTAAACCCAAAAAGGGTGGTTTCTCGCTGTTGCGAGGATCTGCTCTTTTACAAAACTTTCTAAAGGAGGAAAATATGAAAACCAAAAAACTTCTTGGCTACTTCGGTGTCCTGATTCTCGGCTCAATCATCACGGTGGCGATTGACCATCTTGTTGGTGTCAGCTTCACTGATGTCAGTGCAGTGGCGCGGCTCACCCACAAGGTCACCTACATGGCTTGGGGAGGAGCTCTCCTCGGCATGAACAAGTGGCTCGAAGACTGAAAAGAGCAGATCCGATTTAACCGCAAGGCGTTGGCTATACAGCTGACGCCTTTTTTCTATGAGCAAAAAATAATTTGAAAGAAAATGTCGCCTAACAAGTTATATGCGAAGTTGTTGTTATTTTATTAAAAATTAGTTAAAATATTAATATAAATTTGTAATCATAAAGGGGCTATGAATTCAAATCTTAACAATAATTATCAATATCCAAGCCGGGATCCGTTATTAAAATTAAGGCAAGAAATGAAGTTGCGTAAACTTAGCCCAAAAACTATCAAATCCTACTTACATTATACCACCGATTTGTTGAATTTTACAAGAAAAAACCCGAAAGAGACAAACAACGATAATATTAGGGATTATTTAGAAATTCTTTGCGACAAAGGTTTTTCTTCATCCACCCTCAACACGGCTTACAGCGCTTTAAAATTCTATTTCGAAAAAATTCTCCGCCGAAAATTTTTTATTAATATCCCGCGCGCTAAAAAAGACAAAAAATTGCCGACCGTACTTTCTAAAAAAGAAATATTAGACATTATTAACTCTTGCGGCAATATTAAACATAAACTAATCATCCAAGTTCTCTACTGTTCCGGCTTGCGCGTCAGCGAGGTCATCGCTTTGCGTATTAATGATTTAGATTTTAATCGCAAAGTTATTCATCTTAAAGGCGCAAAAGGCGCCAAGGACCGCATCACCATAATATCTGAAGTCGTCTTAAAAAATATTGAAAAATACTTGGGTGAATTTCGGCCGCAAGAATACATTTTCGAGTCAATACGCGGCGGAAAACTCACGACAAGGACGATTCAAGCCATTGTCTCGCAAAATACAAAAAAAGCCGGCATAAACAAACCTGTCTCCCCTCACTCTTTTCGCCATAGTTTCGCCACCCACCTCCTGGAAAGCGGTTTGGATATCCGCTACATCCAATCTCTTCTCGGCCATTCGCGTCTGGAAACAACGCAAATTTATACCAAAGTTGCGACTGCACAATTTGATAAAATCAAAGATTTACTATAAAATCCTCTTATGCTCTCATTAGACAAAGAAAATTTTTTATTTAAATCCAATTTGAGTTTTATAGCCGGCATTGACGAAGCCGGACGCGGGCCGTTGGCCGGACCGGTCGTGGCCGCAGTCGCCGTCTTAAAACCGGAAATTTTGGCTGATGCTTCAAAAATGAAAAGATTGCAAGGCATAAATGATTCTAAAAAACTTACTGCCAAAAAACGCGAAGCGCTTTTCGATTCTATTAAAGAAAATTTCTTTGAGATTGGTGTCGGCATTGTCGATCATAAAACTATCGATCGCATTAACATTTTACAGGCGACTTTTCTGGCCATGAAAATGGCTTTAGGGAATTTAAAGAACAAGCCGGAATATTTATTGGTGGATGGAAAATTTATCATTCCCAATTTAAGTTTGCGCCAAGAAGCGGTTATAGACGGCGATGCGTTGATTTTTTCCATTGCCGCCGCGTCCATAATCGCCAAGGTTTCGCGCGACCGGATTATGGCGGAATACGACAAACAATTTCCGCAATACGGTTTTGCCAAACACGCCGGCTACGGCACAAAATTCCATTTGGACGCCTTAAAACAATTCGGCCCTTGCCAAATTCACCGGAAAACTTTCCGGCCGATAGCCAAATTAATCAAATAATTTTTTGACTTAACAAAAGAGAACGGATTGACCGCTCTCTTTTGTTTATTTCCAATCTTTGTATTCCGCCATTTCTTCCGGTTCAATGTTAAAAATTTCCAAGCCGGCGTAATGCGCCCGCAATTCTTCTAAATTCAAAATATGCTTTTTAGCGCCGTTGATGATTACATAAACCTTTTCTTTCTCCCTCTGCCGAATAAGCTCCCCGTCCAAATGCCCGCGGTTTTTATAACACGACAATTCTTCGGCAGAAGCGGAAATTATTTTTCTGCCGGCATACAAAGATAATTCTTCCAAATCAACAATATATTTTTTCGCGCTGTTTTTGATAAGATAAATTCTTTTGTCCGGCCCGCGCAATAAAGTTCCATCGGGATAAATTTTCGCACCTAAAATCATCTTAATCGGTTCGTCTTCCAAAACCGCCTTTTCTTTCGGCAAATCAGCCGGAGTACTGGAAGCGATTATTTCGGCAATTGAATCATTTTCCTCTTCTGTTTCGTTTTCCTCAACCGTATTTTCTGTTTCATCTCCGCTAACGGTATCTCCCAAATCGCCGCCCCCGGAAGAAGAGCTGGAATCAGATGAGGAGCCGGAATCTTCTTCCTCCTCGATAGAATCTTCGGATGTTTGAAAGGAAGAATTGTTCTTGCTTGGATTAGTGCTGATTTTCCCAAAAACCTCCGAGGCCTGAACTTCCGGGACAAAAAAGAACAACAAAAAAAGCGGAACTAAAAAGAAAAGAAATTTTTTCATATTATTCGACTAAAATTCCATAATTGGAATTATAATAACCGGCGGCCGTACCGACAGGAACTTTCATTTTCACAAAAATTTTCACTTGCCGCCCGCTTCTTGTCTCTTTATCAACTCCGCTGATATTTATTCCGGAAACCGGATAAGCATTGTCAGCATTAATATCGACCCAGTTTTCTTCGTCAACCGAATATTGCATATTGCCAGCGGCAGATAAAGGACCGGTGCCGCTCCATTCATTGAATTTCATTTTCAGAGAAGTTTCATTCAAATCCCAAACAGTAATGCCGTATTCCCATTCCCAGCCGTCGGAATATTGGTCATTAGCCTTGGCCGAAATCTTAGTCATGGTCAAATAATCGATTGTTATGCCGCAAGGCAAGGTGGTAAAAAACGCGTCGGCGGTTTGGTCGGTTTCATTGCCATCGGAATTTTCCGCGTAAATCTCATAATGATAGGTGGTACTGCAAGTCAACCCGCTCAAGATAATAGTCTTTTCAGTATTAGCCTCTACCGCCTCTAAGTCTGTAAAACTTCCGTAAACATCAGTCAAACCGTAATTTGTCCTGGCAAAACCATCGGCATTGACCTTAAAAATTATCTCCGCGCCGGTTGATGTTATATTTTGCACCGGCTCTTCATCTGGTGTAATTGTTATCAAAACCTTACCGCCTAAATTATCAAACGGCGACCAAGAAGAGTTTCTTGGAGTCGGATTATCCTGAATTTTAAAATCAGCGGAATTTTCGTCAGTATCTTCGCCATCGGGGATTCTGGCAAGGCTTTTAGCATCAGGAATGGATGAAGCCGTTGAAGAACCTTCATAAAAATCAGCGGAACCAAAACCGACAGAATCAATTATATTTTCATCAACATAAGGATTCGTTGAACTGGAAATTCTCTCATCATCATTAACCAAAAAAATCGAATTACCGTTTGCCAAAGACATGGAACCGGAAACATCAGCCGGCGGAATAAAAGAAGCCGTGGAGCTTGATTGATTCCTAACAATTAAAAAATAACCGTGCGCCGGGATACTGCCGCTTAAATTAAGCTTGGAAAAAGTGCCGCCGCTATTGGAAATTTTTTGGATTGACCATCCGTTTAGGCTTATCGCGCCGTCAGTCGGATTATATAACTCCACCCAATCATCTTCTGAACCGCCAGAGCCGGAGATACTATCAATTCCAATTTCATTTATAACCAAATGATCGGCCGAATCAGCCTTGGCTCTTTTAATTTCTGAGCCATTGCCAAAAAACGCAGCCAATAAAAAAATGCCGGCAGATAACCCGGACATTAGCTTAACCCTCCTTTTTCTCATAATTTTTTTCCTAAAACAATCTAAAACAAAAAGATCCTCCTTTAAATACCGCGAAGATCCCCCTATTTTACATTATCTTCGGATTTAATTAAATTAAATTGAAAATTAATTATAACAAATTCTTATAAACCCGGCAATTGTGGATAAAAAAAGAATTTAGCAGACCACTTATTTAATACGGATGGTCTGAAAAAATATTTGACTTAACCGTAAAAAAGCGGTAGTATTAAAATAATTATTTTAATTCTTCGGAATTGTTTTTATTTTAAGAAAAAACAATTCTTTTTAAATCCAAGCTGCCAGCGCTTTGCGCCCAAAGCCTAAAACCATGAATATAACCGAACTCGCCAGAATATTAAAAATGACGCCTAACGACTTGAGAGAAAAATTACCGCAATTAGGTTTTGATATTGGGCAAAAAGCCATTAAAATAGACCCTGTTATGGCCCAGAAAATTCTGCGGGAATGGCCGTTTTTGGTGCGCAAGCTTCAGCAGGCCGGATCTTCCTCCGCGGAAAAAATCAAAATTGAAACAATAGTTGAACCGGAAAAAAAGACTGTTAAAATACCTAAAATAATTTCTGTACGCGACTTTGCCGCCCTAATAAACCTGCCGATCAATAAAGTTCTGGCCGAATTGATGAAAAACGGCGTTTTCACCTCCATTAATGAAAGAATAGATTTTGACACCGCCGCCATTATCGGCGATGGCCTGGGCTTTGAGATTAAACTTGACGAAGAACAAAAAGAAGAAGCCGCGGAAAATCAAAACGATAAAAAAATAGAAGAAAATCTCGGGCAAGAAAGCGAAGAAAATTTAGTCGCCCGTCCGCCGGTTATAGTAGTAATGGGGCATGTTGATCATGGAAAAACCAAACTTTTAGACGCCATTCGCCAAACTGACGTCGCAGCCGGAGAGGCTGGCGGTATTACTCAGCATATCGGCGCCTACCAGGTAACGCGCAAAAACCGCAAAATAACTTTTATCGACACTCCAGGACATGAAGCATTCACAGCCATGCGCTCGCGCGGCGCCAAAATCGCCGATGTGGCTATTTTAGTCGTAGCCGCCGACGATGGCGTTCAGCCGCAAACTATTGAAGCTTTTAAAATTATTCAAGCGGCTGGATTGCCGTTTATTATCGCTGTTAATAAAATCGACAAACCGACAGCTGATTTGAACAAAGCCAAGCAGGACCTGGTAAATAAATTAAATATTTTGCCGGAAGACTGGGGCGGGAAAACCGTCTGCGCCCCGATTTCCGCCCTAAAAGGAGTTGGTATTGACGAACTTTTGGATTTAATACTCTTAACCGCCGATGCTGAAGCTAAAAACATGAGGGCCAACCCGAAATCTCCGGCTATCGGCACTACTATTGAATCGCGAATGGACAAAAACTCCGGTCCGATTTCTACTCTTTTGGTGCAAAACGGCACCTTGCGGATCGGCGACCAAATTATTTTGCGCGGGAAGATAATCGGAAAAACTCGCGCGATGAAAAATTATAAGGGCGAAGAAATCAAAGAAGCCTTGCCCTCCGAGCCGGTCAGAATTTTGGGAATAAAAATCGCTCCAGCAGTCGGCGATGTTTTAGAAGTCGGGGAAGGAGAAAGAGTAAAAAGCGGCCTTGAAAAATTAGCCGCTCGGCCGGTTTTGGCGGCGGCAGCCCGAGAAGAAGCGGAAAACGACACTGCCAAAAAATTAAACTTAATTATTAAAAGCGATGTTTTAGGCTCAGCTGAAGCGATTGAAGAATCTCTTTTGAAATTAAACAATGAAGAGATAAAAATAAAAATTATCAGCAAAGGGTTGGGGAATATCACTGAAGGAGATTTGTCCCGCGCCGAAGGAGCGGAAGCCCGGCTTCTCGGTTTTAACGTTAAAATAACGCCGCAAATTGAAACTTTACTGCGAGAAAAAACCGTAATTGTTAAAACTTTCAATATAATTTACGATCTTATAAAATACGTCAAAGAGGAAATGCAAAAGATTTCTACGCCGAAATTTGAACGCGTCGATCTCGGGCGTCTGAAAGTTTTGGGGATTTTCCGCACGGAAAATAAAAGCCAAGTTATCGGCGGAAAAGTTTTAGACGGTCAAGCTAAAAGCGGCGTGCCGGTGGAAGTTTTTCGCGATAAAGAATTGATCGCTCTCGGAAAAGCCGCTAAATTGCAAATCGGAAAAATGGACATGCCGACAGTGGAACGCGATCAAGAATGCGGCGTGCAATATGAAGGTAAGCCCGTTATCCAGGAAGGCGATATCCTGCAATTTTATGAAGACAAGGAAATTATAAAAAAAATATAATTATAAACTTTGCAGAGGCCTGCTAATTGTGCAAATTCGTATTAAATTAACCTTATAAAATGAACATAGAAAGACTCAATGAAATATTAAGAAAAGAGGTTGCTTTAGCTATAGAAGAAACAATTGATTTTCCCGACGGGCTCATCACGGTTTCTTGGGTAAAATGCGATCTTAACTTTTCTTCGGCCAAAATCGCCATTTCGGTTTTACCCGATAATGTCGTTGGTTCGGCTCTCGAAAAATTGCGCACTTCCTCCGGCGAAATTGCGGGAATTCTTAAAAACCGCGTCCGCCTGCGCAAAATGCCAAAACTTCTCTGGACATTTGATCCAACGGAAAAAAAGGCCGGTATCCTGGAAGAAGCTTTTAAGGAAATGAAAAAAATAGAAAATCTGCCGGACGAAGAAATAGAAAATCTGGAAAATATAGAATATAAATAAAATCACCTTTCGCGAGGAAGGTGATTTTTTGATATGAAAAAAGAGACCGCGTCTGCGATCTCCTCACTGTTAATCAAAATCTTCCCGAAACAAAAACCTCTTCAATGAGCTTTTTGTATTCACCGGCAAATCTGCTGTTGTCGGGAATTTTTCCGGCTCTAGCCTGAAAATTAGCCAACACTTTTTTTGGTCTTTTGTAATCTTTATAAATATCCGCGGCTTTCGCAACCACGGCTTCTATTCTTTTTCGATCGTTAAGATTTTCCAAAAGAAAATCTTTGACAAAGGAAAAAAAATCACGAAGACGGTCAGCATAACAAATGCCAATCCAGAATTTGTTGTTCCCATACTCTTCATCCACATCCACCGCGACAACATCCAAAACTGTTTTTCCCATCGCTCATCCCTTTTCTGTTTTTAATGAACGAAAATCATTAAACACCGCGTTCAATGATTTTATCATTTAATCACATAAAACAAATACTGTCAACAGTTTCATTTTTCCTAAAAATACTTTATAATTTCTCTGAAATATTAAAATATAATATTCCCAGTAAAAAATGGAAAAAGAAATCCTAACTAAAAAATTTCAACAAGCTTTAGAGAAAATAAAACAGGCGAAAAATGTCTTAATCACCACCCATATCCACCCGGACGGCGACGGTCTGTCTTCAATGTGCGCCTTGTCTTTGTTGTTGGATAAATTAGGAAAAAATTATCGCTTGTTTTGCGGCGATCCGGCGCCGGAACATTTTTCGTTTTTGCCGAATTTTGAAAAAATAAATTTGCGGAATGGTTTTAATTTTCATTCTTTTGATTTAACGATAATTTTGGATTGCGGCGCACTATCCCGCACCGGCCTATCGGACGATCTGGTTCAAAAAAAAGCTCGGCAAATAATTATAGAATTCGATCACCACCCGCCGGTTGATAATTACGCCGACCTGGAAATACGTTTGCCAAAATACTCCTCCACGGCGGAAATAATTTATCTTTTTTTTACCGCCAACCAAATTCAAATCGGCCGGGAGGCGGCCAACTGCCTACTGACCGGAATAATGACTGACACCGGGAACTTACTTTTCAGCTCGGTTAACGAGGAAACCGTCAAGATATCTTCCGCTTTATTGCTCCGCGGAGCCGATATGCCGAAAACTATTAAAAAAAATTTTGAAGGCCGATCAATGGCGGCCATGAAAATAATCGGCCGCGCCTTGGAAAAATTGCGTATAAATGAACAATACGGCTTGGCTTTTTCTATTTTTACCTATGAAGAAATTTCTAAACTCAAAAAAGAATTCGGCGAAAATAGCGCTTTTGATTCTATTTCCGATATTATAAACAACCTGGACGGAATAAAAGCTTCTTTGTTTTTACGCGAAGAAGAAAAAGGCAAGATCAAAGGTAGCTTGCGCGCCAAAAGTCCGAATGTTAATGTCGCGCTTTTGGCGGAAAAACTCGGCGGCGGCGGACATAAAAAAGCCGCGGCCTTTCGTTTTCCCGGCCATCTTGTTGAAAACGATTCTGGATGGAAAATAATATAATATTTTAACAAACAAAAAAGGTGCGAAATTTCGCACCCTAAACCTTAAATAACATTCGGCAATTTTTTGGCCGAGAAAAACGATATTAAATCGTCTACTGTTACCACTTCTTCAAAAAAAGATTCAACATCAATCTTGATGTCGAATTTTTCCTCAAGACTTTTTATTAATTCAAAAATAACAGAGCCGGAAATTCCGATATCTGCCAATTTTGAATCACCCGTAAAGCCGAAAATTTTGAATTCAGATAAAACATTCTTTATTCTTTCCATGGTGTTCACAAGGAACCCCCTTTCTGTTTTTTATGTTTATCTCTCCACTCTTTTATTTCTTGATGATTTCCTTGTAAAAGAACCTCTGGCACTTTATATTTTTTTTTGCCAATTGTCAAAATTTCCGGCCGAGTGTACTGCGGATATTCTAAAACTCCTTCCTCGGAATGCGACTCGTTCGCGGCGCTTTCGGAATTTCCCAAAACCCCTGGTAATAACCGCGTGATACTGTCTATTATTATTAAAGCGCCTAATTCGCCTCCCGTCAAGACATAATCCCCGACCGAAATTTCCTCATCAACGAATTCCAACACCCTCTCGTCTACCCCCTCATAACGCCCGCAAACAAAAATTATATTATCTAATTTAGAATATTTCCTCGCCATTTCCTGATCCCAAGTTTTGCCTTTAGCTGAAAGCAAAACTATTTTATTTTTTTTGCTTTTTTTATTTCCTGCAATTTTCTTTATGGCTTTAACAATCGGCTCAGCTTTCATCACCATTCCCGCGCCGCCGCCATAAGGAGAATCATCCACGGTCTTGTGTTTATCAGTCGTCCAATCGCGCAAATTATGCGCTTTTATTTTTATGATTTTTTCTTTTACCGCGCGCTTAATCATCCCCTCGTTGATATAAGAGTCAAAAATTTCCGGGAAAATTGTGATAATATTAAAATCCATAAGCTTTGTCATTCTGAATGGAGCGATAGCGGAATGAAGAATCTATCTCAATCCTACGTGTGATAATTCTTATATTGTAACAATTAGATTGTACGTAAATAAATAAAAAACGTTCAAATAGATTCCTCACTTCGCTCGGAATGACAAAAATAATTTATCATCTATCACTTATCATTTATCATTCTTGGCGCCAAGTATTTCTTCAAATTCTGTCTTTTCTAAAGTCTCTTTCTCCAGAAGCGCGGCGACGATTTTTTCCATATCGTCTTTTTTGGTTGTTATCAAGTCGGTCGCGGTTTTAACAGCGCCGTCGACCAAAGCGCCGACTTCGGCGTCAATCGCTTCGGCAGTTCGTTCGCTATAGTCGCGGCTCTCGTGCATCTCGCGGCCCAAGAAAACCAGCTCGTCGCTATTGCCGTAAGTGCGCAGCGGCAATTTGTCGCTCATGCCGTATTCGGTCACAATAGCGCGAGCCAATTCTGTGGCGCGGCGTAAATCTGAAGAAGCGCCGGTGGTTATTTCATTGAAGAATATTTTTTCCGCCAAGCGTCCGGCCACCAAAACCGCCAATTCCTCGACGAATTCTGATTTGGAATGCAAGCGTTTGTCTTCTTGCGGAGTTTTTAAAGTATAACCGGCGGCGCGTCCGCGGGAAATTATGGAAATCTTTTGCACCGGATCAACATTCGGCAAACTGTGCGCCACCAAAGCGTGTCCCGCCTCATGATAGGCCGTAATTTTTTTCTCCTTATCAGAAACCACGCGGCTTTTTCTTTCCGCGCCGATCATGACTTTTTCAATAGAATCAAAAATAGTTTGCAATTTAATTTTTTTCTCACCAACTTTAGCCGTGGCAATCGCCGCTTCGTTCAATAAATTAGAAAGATCGGCGCCGGAAAATCCGGAAGTACGTTCGGCGATTTTTTTCAAATCAACATCTTCAGCCAAAGGCTTTTTGGCGGAATGAACTTTTAAGATCAACTCACGTTCTTTTAGGTCGGGAACTTCCAAAACGACCTGACGATCAAAACGTCCCGGGCGCAAAAGAGCCGGATCTAAAACATCGGGGCGATTAGTGGCCGCGACCACAATTATATTCGTACCACTGTCAAAACCGTCCATCTCCACCAAAATCTGATTTAAAGTCTGTTCGCGTTCATCGTGCGAACCGCCCAAACCGGCGCCGCGGCGGCGTCCGACCGCATCGATCTCGTCGACAAAAATTATACAAGGAGAATTTTTCTTGGCGCGGGCAAAAAGGTCGCGCACGCGGGAAGCGCCGACACCGACAAACATTTCCACAAATTCCGAACCGGAAATATGAAAGAATGGCACATTGGCCTCGCCGGCCACGGCGCGCGCCATCAAGGTTTTACCGGTTCCCGGCGCGCCGGTTAAAAGAAAACCGCGCGGGATGCGAGCGCCCATATCGGAATATTTTTTCGGCGATTTCAAAAAATCCACTACCTCTTTTAATTCTTCCTTGGCTTCCTGTGAACCGGCCACATCCTTAAAAGTGATCTTGGTCTTTTCTTCTTTGCGGAATTCTTTGGCGCCGGACTGCCCGAACATCATCGCCTTGCTATTGGCGCCCTGCACCGAACGCATCATGAAGAATATGAAAAATCCGATCAACAAGAATGGCAAAAGTATCGGCAGAATTATTGTCCAGAAAAAATCAGAATCAGAACTGTCTTTGATTTCAATATTGGCGGCCGCGATCTTCTCCGCCGGTACGCCCAAATCTTTTAAGGAAGAAATCAAAGATTCGTTGTCCTCTTTGCGGACGATTTTTTCTTCGCCATTTTTTAATTTAACCGAAACCTTAGATCCTTCAACCAAAACGCTCTCGGTTTGGTCATTATTTATCTGCCAAGCCAAATCGCCCAAGCCGATATTTTTATCATCATTGCGGCCTTCAAAAGATTGGAAGCCGGCAAAAATAAGTGTTAAAACTAAAAAAACTCCTAAAAAAATCCCTAAATTCTTCAACAAATTTTTCATAGAATAGAATAAAAAATTATAAGTAATTATGTAATAATACTACAAAAAATATAGTGTTTTGTCAAAAAAATAAAAAAGCCTTTTTATAAAAAGCTTTTATATATACATCATTTATTTTAAATTTATTCTAAAAATTTTTTACATTTATTTACTTTATTTTTAACAAAAGAGAGGGTAGAAATTATTATATGTGCCAAAAAATAAAAATAAAACAATACTATTAAAAATTTTATTATAGAAATTATATTTATTGCAATAACATTACCGATTATCACTGATTTTAAAAGAACTGGAAAATGATTATATGAAAATTTAGCAATTATTGAAACAATAAAATTAACAGGGGCAAGAATACAGTAAAAATTTCCAGTAATTGGCATATGCCCATATTTATTAAAATATTTTATGTTAAAAAAATTTATAATACCAAAAAGTAAAAACAATAAAATAGATAAAAAAATTTTTATAGCTCTTTTTTTCATGAAATAGGTGTCAACCGGAAACAATTGATTATTTCCGGTTGACTGCTGTTAAGAGAAACTAATAAAGAAATAAAGGCGTTACTGATATGGGGCCGCCTACTTCATTCTGGTTCGCAAGCCTTATGCGGTATGATATGCTTGCACTTCCACTGTATAAAGTTATATTAGTAAAAACCCCGAATATCACATTCTGCCCAGAAACAAAAACATGCCATTGATTGTCACCATTTACATCTTTCCATGCCACTTCAACCGCACCACTTGGTTGCATATACCAAAGAGGGTTTAACCCTGTCAAAGCCAAATTCCATGTCCCTGTTTTCCAAGGTTCAAATGTAACCTCAGAAATTTCATAAGTATACTGGAAAGCATCCGTGACAACATTTGAAGTTTGGTTCTCAAATAAGTTTGGATAACAAACCACTGATTGGTAGTCTTCAAACATATTTCCGAGATATACGGCGTTTGATGAAGCCGCCAGCAAAAGAATTGTAGATAAAACTGTGAGAAACTTTACTGGACTATTCATTGTAATTCCCTTCTACATCTTTAAAAGTTTTTTGAAAGAACATAAGATGCTGAAATAACCTTAATTTTTATGATTATTAAATCCTCCTTTCTTTTTTTAAGTGTTTATTTCAGCAAATACTTAAATTATAATAAATAAATTGAGGTAAGTCAAAAGTAGATTAAAATTTATAAATTTGTTAATTTAATAGTCAAAAATAGCTGATAGCTCAATTATTGTATTTGAAATGATAACACAAAATTATCTCATTGTAACACAAAACCCGCCTTTGACAGCGGGCTTTGTTATTCTAAAAGAATTATTCTTTATCTTTCTTCTCTTCTTCAGCTTCTTCTTTTCTATCTTCTTTAGCTTTCTTGGGTTTCTTTTCCTTCTTTTCTTCAGTTTTTTCATCTTCTTTGGCCTCTTCCTTTTTAGCAGTGCCAGGAATGATCAAGCCAAGACGATGCTCTTTCGGTTCGATGGAGGAAATCTCAAAGTCCATTTCAGTTCCGGACTTGTAGAGATCCTCGATCTTCACGCCGGCAGCCAAATTCAATTGAGAAATATGAGCTAAACCGTGGATCAATTCGTCCAATTCGACGAACAATCCAAACGGATTGACCTTGAGAATTTTACCTTTAACGATCTGGCCGATGGTGTATTTCTTGCTGACCTCAACCCATGGGTCTTCCTGCAATTTCTTGGCAGACAAGAATATCTTGGAACCGCTGATATTAATAATTTCGGCTTTTACTTCGTCGCCGACTTTATACAAATCGCTCGGATTGTCAATTCTTTTCCAAGCCAATTCGGAAATATGGATCAAGCCTTCCATGCCGTCGCCAAAAGAAATAAACACGCCAAAATCGGTCACCGCGGTTACTTTGCCCTCCACTATTATACCAACTTGATATTGAGAAATAACGTCTTTTTGAGTTTCGCTCCAAGCTTCTTTCTCGGAAAAAATTATCTTATTATCGCCTTCATCCAAAGTCATAACCTTAACTTCGAAATCGCGGCCGACAAAAGATTTCAATTTTTCCAAAATCTTGCCTTTATCGCCGCCAGCTACGCGAGGATAATTCTCCGGAGCTAATTGAGAAACCGGCAAAAAGCCGGAAATCTGGCGAAAGCGAACCAAAAGACCGCCCTTGTTTCCGTCAATCACGCGGACTTTAACGTTTTTCTTTTCGCGGAAAGCTTCGCGCAAATTATCCCAAGCCTTTTCCTGACCGGCCAAGCGGAAAGACAACTCTACATCGCCATTCTCATTTTCTTGCTCGATAACAATGGCGTCTATTTCGTCTCCAACTTTCAATTTAGCATATTCATCAGCTTCCAAGTAAAGTTCCGGACCACGGACCACACCGGTGCGGACACCGTTCAAATCCAAACGGACTTCAGACTTAGAAGCAGCCAAAACCACACCATGAACAGTGTCCCCTACGGCGGGAATGGCTAATTCATTTTTTTCTAAAAGTTTTCCAAATTCGCTTTCTTGAACAAAATTCTTTTCTTCTTTTTTCATATTTAAACAGTTTATTTTATATTGTATCATTCCCATTAATCCAAGTTTTTAAACTTTTAACAATAAAAAATAGACCTTAACCTTTTCTTAAGCTAAAAAGCCGGAAAAAGCCCCTTAACCGCCTTAAATCAAGGGTTTTGTTATAGGCGTTAAAATTATAAATTTACGATAACAATATTATACATTAAACACAGAGAATGTCAAGAATGGCTTATTTTATAAACATCGCGTCACCATAACTATAAAATCTATATTTTTCTTTTATGGCTTCTTGATAGGCTTTGTCGATATTTTCCTTGCCGGCCAAAGCAGAAACAAGCATTAAAAGAGTTGATTTTGGCAAATGGAAATTTGTGATCATAGCATCGACGATTTTAAACTTATAGCCGGGGGTTATAAAAATGTCCACCCAAGACTTAAAATCCTCATCTTTCGGCAAATTACTCCAGCAAGATTCCAAACTTCTAGCGCTTGTCGTGCCGACGGCAATAATTCTTTTTTTATTCTCAATTGCAGATTGAAGATTGCTGATTGTGGATTGATCAATTTCCACCCATTCCGCGTGCATTTTGTGTTCTAAAATATTTTCTGTTTTGACCGGCGCAAAAGTTCCCATGCCAACATAAAGCGTAATTTCCAGAATCTTCACGCCTTTATTTTTTATTTTTTCTAAAAGCTCCGGCGTAAAATGCAGCCCGGCTGTCGGCGCCGCCACGCTCCCGGATTTTTTATCATCAGCATAAACAGTCTGGTAAGAATCTTTATCATTCCCCTCCTGTAGAGGGATAGTTCGGTGCTCCGAACCGGGGAGAGTTTTTTTGCGCTCTCTTTGTTTTACAATATACGGCGGCAAAGGCATCTCGCCTAATTTTTCAATTGCTTTCATTAATTCTGTTCCACTTTTATCAAATTTTACATCCCATGTTCCGTCGTTATTATTCTTTAAAACTTCCGCTTCTAAGGATAGTAGTAATAATTTTGAATTTTCTTTTACTTTTCCTCCAATCAAACACTGCCAAATATTATCACTAGCTTTTTTATGCAAGAGAATTTCTATCCGCCCGCCGGTGTCTGCTTTTCGCGCCATCAATCGCGCCGGAATAACCTTAGAATTATTCAAAACCAAAACATCGCCATCATTTAAATAATCAACGATATCATAAAAATGTTTATGTTCAATCTCACCGATTTTTTTGTCCAAGACTAAAAGCCGCGAGTGGTCTCGCGGTTGCGCTGGCTCGGTAGCGATTAATTCTTCCGGTAAATTAAAATTAAAATCAGATAATTTATAATCCATAAATATTATTCAAAATCTTCCTTAGTCAATTTTGCCTGACGCAAAATAGACCTAAAAGTGCCGTAGCAAATTTCTTTTCCATGAATAGGAATAATAACCATTAGGATAGAATTATGCTGGCATTTGTATTTAGCATGCGAACCATTCTGTGAAACAAAAAAGAAGCCCTTGGCAAGAAGGACTTTTAAAACTACTTTTAAGAGGATAAGGTTTAGGCATATTGGAGCTTTACCGAAGCTATGGTCGGATCTTTAACACCAACTTTTTTCGGCAACGGATTATCTTCAAAATATAATTCCAAAGCTTCACCAAGCATCTTCAAAGCCTCCTTTTTGGTCTTGCCAAAACTGGAAACATCAAACTCCAAACATTGCGCCACGTAATATTTTCCTTCTTTCCAAACTACTGATTTTAAATCAATTTTACGCATTTCTAATTCTACTTGTTTGTTTTTTATATAAGA
>CAZALZ010000012.1:20366-30187 GCA_964486475.1 uncultured Gammaproteobacteria bacterium
TTTATATTGATAATATAATACACAAATCTTCTTGAGTCAAATTTTATTTATTTTTATTCTCTTTTTTTAAATGATCATAAGCATTTTGTGTGACTATTCTTCCGCGGGGAGAGCGATCAAGAAACCCAAGGCGTAAAAGATACGGTTCGTAGACATCTTCAATCGTTTCCATTTCTTCACCGGTCGCGGCGGCAATGGTGTTTAAGCCTACCGGTCCGCCGTTGAATTTATCAATTATTGTTTCAAGAATTTTGCGGTCCACCCAATCCAGGCCAAGCTCGTCCACTTCAAGCATTGAGAAAGCATCTTGGCAGATGCCGTCGGAAAGACAGCCGTCGCCTTTGACCGCGGAATAATCGCGCACGCGTTTTAAAAGACGATTGGCAATGCGCGGCGTGCGGCGCGAACGCGTAGCAATGCCGGACAAGGCGGTTTGGTCGATATCCACACCGAGAATTTTAGCGCTTCGTTCGACTATTTTTTCAATATCTTTGTCTTCGTAAAAATCCAAATGATGATGATGGCCGAAACGATCGCGTAGAGGCGCCGACAGCATACTGACTTTTGTCGTTGCGCCAATCAAAGTAAAACGCGGCAAATCAATTCGCACCGTGCGCGCCGCCGGACCTTTTCCTAAAATAATATCTAAAGCATAATCCTCCATTGCCGGATAAAGAATTTCTTCCACGGTTTTATTCAAACGATGAATTTCATCAATAAACAAAACATCGCCTTCTTCCAAATTAGAAAGAATAGCCGCCAAGTCGCCGGATTTTTCAATTGCCGGTCCGGCGGTCATACGGATATTAGCGCCCATTTCGCGCGCGATAATATTGGCCAAAGTGGTCTTGCCTAAACCCGGCGCGCCGTACAATAAAACATGTTCAACCGGCTCATTCCTGCCCCTGGCCGCCTGAATGCTTATTTCCAAACCGGCTTTAACTTTATCTTGTCCGATGTAATCAGAAAATCTCTGCGGCCGCAAAGACAAATCCAGCGAGCTATCGTCGCTTTCTTCTATCGGGCTAACCACTCTATTGTTTGTATTTTCTTCTTCTAACATAGAATTTCAATTTTGAATTTTGAAATAATTTTTAAATGTTAGAATTTTGAAAATTAAATAATTTGGTCATTATTTCAAAATTCAAAATTCAAAATTACTTCTTACTGCTCTAATAATACCTCTTATTTCCTTATTTTTCAAGTTTTTGCCAAAAACAAAAAACCGCCGGAGTTTTTAAGCCGGCGGCTGTAAAAATCGAAATTATCGGCACTTTCCATTATAATAATCCTCCGTCGGGCATTCTTCCCCGTTTACCAGACAGGTGCGGCCAGACCCAAAAAGGTGTCCGGTTATCGAACAATAAATTTCCGCTTCATTATTTAACTTACTTATATCAACTCCTCCGGGGTAACAATTCCCGGAATTATATGCCTCTAATTCGCAAATTTTATCTTCCCCTAAAATGCAAACTTTATAAATTATCCCATCCCCTTTTGTTCTTTCCCCTACGCTTCCGACTTCTTCGCATTTTTTATCGGAAAAAATTATTTCTTTATTTTCCTCAAAATCATATCCGATTCTAAGTCTTATTTCTTTTTTATTTTCTTGGTCAAAATATTCCTGGATAATAAAGTCCTCATAAGATCCTTGCCCGTCTTTTTTAGTGTCTCCAAGCTCTATTTCATCGCCTATATGATATGAGCTCAAATGCTTGGCTCCGGCGAAATATTTTTCGCCACTGGGGGTGTCTCCGCCGGATATTTTGAATAAACCCAAATAATATTCAGGCTGTCCATTTCGCTCCGCCAAAAAAGGAATGGTTATGGTGCGGCTGTTCACAAAAAGGGCTTTTTCCGGAAAAAGCTTCACTTCTGTTTTTTCCTGATTTTCAGCCAAGCCGGCCAAATAATCGCCGCGGCGCTGATCCAAAGAAACCGCCTGGCTGTTCTGTCCGGGCAAAAAAATAACCGTTCCAAATAAACTTCTTTTTAAAGAATAAAAATTTTCTATAAGACATCCGCCGTCCATATAAACGCCCCCTCTTAAACGGCAAACAAATTTATCTTTGCTTAAAAAATCTTTGTATGCTAAAGAAACTGCGAACAAACAGAGAAAAATTGAAACAACAGCGATAATCCTAAAAAGAAGATCTTTTTTACCCTTAAGTAAAAAAACAGCCAAAGACGCCGCAACTAAAAACGGAACGGAGCAAAAGAGAAGTTTTTCCGTTGTTCCAAGTGTATCTCCAAACTTAGCGCCCCAAAAACCGAGCGGCAGTGAAAAAAGAAAAATTATCAAAAAAATATTTTTTTGTTTTTTCGTTTCCAGATTGTTAAACAAAAAAACTATAAAAGCTAAATATAGAACCCCGGCAAGAGCCGCCAAAAGACTGAAAATCGGCCGGCTAACAAAAAAATAAAAATCCGCTTTTGTCAGAAGTAAAAAAATAAACCCTCCAGCAAAAGACCAACAATAATTTACTTTTTTAAAATTCATAAAATTTAAGTTAATAAATTAGATATATTAAATTGGCGCTTGTCAAAATAATCCGATAGAATTTTTACAACCTTTTCGCTCTACAATTTTCTGAATTCGCAAATTCCATTAAAATCACAATACTTGCACATCGTCGGCTTGGGCGGAAACTCATTGGAGCGGATAGCGCGAACCGTGTCGCAAATTTTGTCATCTAATTTTTCCAGATCTTTGTCTTTGCCAAGAAATTCTATCTGACTGTTGTCTTCCAAATAATGAAAGGCAAGCGCGCCGACTTCTTGGCGGAAGAATTGTTTGGCCGCCATTTGATAGATCAAAAGTTGAGACTTATCATCGAATTCTAATTTCTGTTTTGGACTGCCGGTTTTGTAATCGACAATCTTTAATTTGCCGTCCGGCATTTCGTCAACGCGGTCGATTTTGCCGGCGATCGTTATGCCGTCGCCGTCAACTTTCATACGCAGGGAAAAATCTTTTTCCAGAAACATTACACTTGGCCAGTTGTCCTTATTCTGGTCATAGAATTCTTTGATGATCTTTTTGCCTTTGGCGCGATATTCTTCTTTTAATTTTTCTGACGGGTACCAGTCGTCTTGCCAGGATTCTTCGTAGATTTTGTAGCATTCTTCCAAAGTTATTTTGTCATTCCAGGCTTGCGAGGAATCTGCTCCAATCAAGAAAGAACGAACTTGATTATTATCTTCCGGTGTTTGTAGAATTGAGGCAGATCCCTTAGTCGCTACCGCTCTTTCGGGATGACAAGAAAAAAGAGAATCTTGTTTTTTCTCGCCAGCCTGCTTGACGGCCTGCAATATTTTTTGCAAGGCGGCATGCATGGTCTTACCGAAAGAGAATGACGGTTTGCCGCGAGTCGGGACATGCAAAATATGGGCAAAACGATATTGATACGGGCATTTTTCATAGGCGGCCAATTGGGAGAATGAAAAACGCTCCGGAGTTTTTAAAGCTGGCGTTTTTTGTCCTTTTAAATCTTTGCCCTCTCCAAACTTTAACACACCCCGGCCTGAGTACAGGCCGCCCCTCTCAAGAGGGGAATTTTCATTCAATGGGGTTATTTCTTTCTGATCGGCATTCTTTAAATTTAAATCTTCGACTAAACCGGACTCAACCAAAAATCTGGAAGCCCGGCGCTCGCGCTTTCCGCCGGCGTCCGACGACCAGGAAAGATACAAACCTTTTTTGGCGCGCGTCGCCGCCACATAAAACAAGCGGCGCTCTTCTTCCAGATGATGATCGCCTTCCGGCAAAACTTCATCTAATAATTTATTCGGGATAGAGATTGTCTCGCCGCGCTCGGTTGATGGAAAACGTTTGTCTATCATATTGACGACAAAAACATATTTGAATTCCAGCCCCTTGGCGGCATGGACAGTCATAATTTTTATAGTTTCCGAATCTTCATTTTCATTCAAAGGCAAACCGCCTTGCTCGCCAGCTTCTATCTCGACGGCCAATTCAGCCAAAAAAGCGCGGACGTTCTTATCTAAAGAATTTTCCTCAAAATCTTTAATCCGCTTCATAAATTGATTCAAAAGATTGGCCGATTCAATGGCCTGGCGCTCCGGGCGGGCGTATAAATATTTCAAATATCCGGTATCTTCCAAAAAAGACAAAAACATTTCGGAGGTTTTGGCAAAACGCAAAGCCGAAACATGCTTATTGAAAATCGCCAAAAATTTATTAATTCGGCTAAGGCGTGCGCTGTCGAAACCGAAAGCTGCGGCTTCGTTCAAAACTTTATAAAGCGATTTGGCTTTTTTGTAAGACACATAATTCAAAGCGGCCAAATCCTCGGCGGTCAAACCGAAAACCGGCAGCGACAAAGTTTTATACAAAGCCCCGCCGTCATAATAATCCGACACGGCCGCCAGATAATTTATACTGTTCAAAATTTCTTCTTTGGCATAAAGCCCGCGGCTGGAATTCAATTTGTACGGAAAGCCGGCCTCGTCAAAATAAGAGCAGATCTCTTTGGCGGAATCATTGGAACGCGCCAAAATCGCGAAATCTCCCCAAGCCGCTTCTTTGTCGCCGGTTTTAAGTTCAGTGATTTTTTTTACGATTCGGACGAATTCATCGCCAATGTCCGCGCCGCGAATAACTTCCACCGCGCCTTTATCTTCTATGTTTGCTTTGAGTTTTTTAGATAAATTTTGATCATCTTCTTTTAACTGCTCTTCCAAACGATTCGGGTTGTTCAGTTTTATAAATTCATAGGAATAATCCAAAATTTCCTGGGCGCTGCGATAATTATCGGTTAAAAAAACTTGTACCGCTTCCGGGTAATCTTTTTTAAATTCTAAAATATTGGCCATGGCCGCCCCGCGAAATCTGTAAATACTTTGGTCATCGTCACCGACAACGGTTAAATTATTCTTCGGCGCCGCCAGCATTTTAACCAATTCATATTGCGCCCAGTTGGTGTCTTGAAACTCATCGACTAAAATATATTTGAAACGGCTACGATATTTCTCCAAAATATTCGGCCGTTCGCGAAAAAGTTTCAAGCAATAATTTATCAAATCGCCAAAATCCAGGGCATTATTTTCCAAAAGCAAATTTTGATAGACATGGTAGGCGTTGGCAATTTCTTCTATTTTTTTGACTTCATTCTCGGCTACATCACGGTCGAATTCCCCGGAAGAATTCAAAAAAATATCGGCTTCGACTTTTTTCTTGCCGGTTTTCCCAGAAAGCATTCCGTCTAAATCCTGGCGCAATTCTTCGGCGTACTGCAAATATTCCAGCGGCGTAATATCCTCATCTTTGCAGCGGGAAATATGCTTTAAAATATCACGGATAAATTTGGTCGGATTTCCCATTGGCTGATAATAGATCAAACCAAATCTATCCAAATGTTTCTTAAACAAACTGTACTGTTCAAATTCATTAAGCAGTTTAAAGTCGGTCGGTAAACCGATATCCAAACCAGATTCGCGCAAAATATCGGCGCAAAAAGAATGGAAAGTGGAAATCGTCAAATCAAAATAGCCGTAAGGCAAAATACGATCAACTCGCTCCTCCATTTCGCCAGCGGCTTTTTCCGTAAAAGTCAGCGCTAAAATTTCGTCGGATTTCGCCCAGCCTTTTTCTATGATATTGGCAATGCGCGCTGTAATCAGCGCGGTTTTTCCGGTTCCGGCGCCGGCGACGACCAAAAGCGGACCGTTCTGATGATTAACTGCTATTTCTTGCTCTTTATTTAATTGGAGTTTTTTGTTTTCCATTATTTTTATGATATTAGTAGCAGGGAAGCCATACTACGTGCCCATACTACATTTTATCTTATATCAAATCCGTTTTCTTAGCACTATTGACAAAAATCATCCAAAATGGCAAAATTATTTTTGAACCTTGAAAATTAACCAAGTATATTTTTCACTCTTTCAAAAGGAGCTTCTTATGAAACTGTTTTCTGTGTTTTTCCTGCTTTTTGCGGCTATGCAGATTGCGGCAGAGAATCTTCCGGATTGGATTAAAACCGGTCCGGACGGAGTAATGCGAATTTTTGAAGATTCCGTTACCATCAACAGCGATGGAAAGGCGGAGTTAAGAGAAATAATAGCGATAAAGAAAATTTCTCTGCCGGCAAAATTTTCCCTGAAAATTCTCTCTAAAGATGATTTTAAGAGAATTAAAAAAAAAGAGATAATAATGGAAGAGCCATTTTATTTTCCGGAATTTTTCGGAAAAGGAATACTTCCCTGTGAAAGGATAGGAAGAGTAATAAAATGCGCACTTGAAAATGACTCAACTTTAAAAATTGAGCCGCTAAAAGCAGAAGAAAAGCCAAGCGCGTTATTTTCGGTAATCTTAATTTTATTGTTTTTTTCCGCGGTTATTTTTCCGGCGTTGGATAACATGTTTGAAGATGATCTAATTTCTGCGGAGAAAGTAATTCTTTTTGCAGATTTATTGGCTCTCATGGTTTTTGTTTTTTCTTTTCTTTTGGGGGCAAACTATCTTGTCAAATTATTTATTCTTTCCAGAGTCCCTTTCTTCCCGACATTGCCATTGTTTTTAGCTGCCTTATTAAGCGCGTTTTCCGGTATATGCTTTATTGCCGGCGGTGGATTTAGCATGAATTATTGGAAAGGCAAATATTTTTTGTCGGCAGCTTTTATTTGTTTATTTTCAGGGATAACAATAAAAGCTCCGTGGATTGGAGGGATACTATTTTCCTCCGGAATATTAAGTTTTTTTATTTCTAAAAAAATTGCCGAAATAAAAGCGTCAGAGATTTTTAAGAAAAAATATTGTTAAAATCAAAGCGGATCAAGGACGATCCGCTTTTCTATTTGGCAAAAATATTTTTTTGCCGCCGCCAGCGATGAAAACCAATGGCGAATCTGTGCGCCTCGTCGCGAACGCGTTTTATAATATGCAGCGCCGGCGAAGCCAACGGCAAAACCAGCGCCCGTTTCGCACCGGGAAAAAATATTCTGTCCGGGGCATGCGCCGACCGCAAACCTTCGCCTTTGGAAATTGCCAAAATCGGAATGTCCGCTTTTATTTTTTTCAAAACCGCCAAACCGGCGCTAAGCTGGCCTTTGCCGCCATCAACAACAATCAAATCCGGCCGCGACCAGGAATTATTAAATCTTCTTTCTAAAACTTCTTTCAGCATGTCGGTATCGCCCTTTTCTTTGGACTTTCGGCTTAAAGCGTCAACGTTTTTTATCTTGAATTTCCGATATTCTTTTTTGTCCGGCTCGCCATTGGCGAAAACCACCATTGAGCCGACCGCTTCCTGTCCGAAAAGATTAGAAATGTCATAACCCTCAATTCTATTAGGAACTTTTGGCAGACCTAAAATTTTAGCCAACTCTACCGTATCAGCGGCATATTTCTCGTGCACGGAAATTATATTAGAATGTGCTAAAACATTGCGCATTTGCAAAAGGCGAAATTTTAAAGAACGAATTTCTTTTTCAGTACTCTCATCTTGTTTTTTTTCTAATTTTTTCTGCAATTTTGTTATTGCGACCTGAATTTCTTTTTCAACATCTTTTCTGCGGCCTTCCAAGAAAGCGATTATTTCTTTGATGATTTTTTGATATTTTTTTTTGTCCGCTGGCGCGCCGTAAATTTCCGGGTAACGGCGGCTTTTTCTTTCATTAACTTGATTAGCCGGCATGGTGGCGAAATGTCCATAAGGAAAAATTTTGGCAATCGCTTTTAGAGTTTCACGCACTGCTTGGCCGGAAGTAAAGGGACCGAAATAAATTCCGGACTTATCAATAATTCTAGTTGTCAAAATTCTCGGCAGATTATCATCGGTAATTTTTATATATAAATGTCGTTTGTCATCGCGCAAATCAACATTAAAAGGCGGCTGGAATTTTTTTACTAAATTTGATTCAAGAAGCAGAGCTTCGATCTCGCTGCCGACTTCTATCCATTTTATCTTGGCAACTTTTTCCACCATTGCCTGCTTGGCCGGAGTATGTTTAGCGCTTGTCCGCCAATACGAAGACACGCGGTTGCGCAAATTAGCGGCTTTGCCGATATAGAGAATTTTTCCGTTCTTGTCGTAATACTGATACGAGCCGGGCGTTGTCGGGATATTCAATTTTTTAACATCTTCCAAGGTCATTATTTTCCGAAAAAATTAAATACTTTTTTAACTCTTATCTGCCAAACTTTTGACAAATTCCATAAGCTCAGAACTTATTTCTTCGTCTTTTAAGCCGAATTTTATAGAAGCCTTTAAAAAATTCAATTTATTCCCGGTGTCTAGCCATTCACCTTCCAAAATTTTTCCATAAACCTTTCCGCCCCCTTGAACCATTTTTTCTAAAGCGTCGGCTAATCGAATTTCGCCAGTTTTATCATAATCCATACTTTTTAAAACCTCGAAAACCTCCGGAGTAATAACATATATGCCCGGCGCGGCAAATTTTGATGGCGACCTATCCGGGCTTGTTGGTTTTTCTACGACTTTTTCTATTTTTATAACACCATCACCAAAATCCTGTCCGCCATACATGCCGAATTTGTTAAATTCTTTTTCCGAAATCTCCGTCAATCCGACTATCGGCGCTTGATATTTTTTATAAGCGTCTAGAACTTGGCGGCTTATCGGAACATTTGAATTGTAAAGCGTGTCTCCGAAAATTATTAAAACCGCTTCATTTTTGAATAAATGCGCGGCGCAAGCGATAGCATGGCCATCGCCTTTCGGCATCGGCTGGCGGACATAAGAAAACTTGGCTAAATTTTCCACTCTTTTAACTTTTTCCAACAAATCCAGTTTATTTTTCTCAACCAAATTATGTTCCAGTTCAAAAGAAGAATCAAAATGATCTTCAATCGCTCGCTTGCCGCGACCGGTAACAAACACAATTTCTTCTATTCCGGCGGTCACGGCGTCCTCAACTAAATACTGGACTGCCGGCTTATCAACAACCGTCAGCATTTCCTTGGGTTGGGCTTTTGTAGCCGGCAAAAACCTGGTGCCGAAACCGGCTACCGGTAAAATAGCTTTAATGATTTTCATATGTTTTTAAAAAAATATTTAAACCAAGATTTGATATGTTCGCGCGCCAGTCGGTCGACAAACGGCGCGATATACCAAGGTTTTTCAGCACTAGCCCTGGCATGATCGTGAACAACTTCCGCCTCCGGCAAATAAATCACTTTCCAGCCAAAACGCTGAGCGCGCCGGCAAAGATTAGTGTCTTCAAAATACATAAAAAATCTCTCGTCAAAAAAATAACCAGATTTTTCAAAAATTCCCCGGCGGACCAACAGGCACGATCCCATCAGCCAATCAACCGCGCGCGTCTCGTTATGGTCAAAATCTTTCATTAAAAATTTATCCAAGCTTTTGTAAAATATTTTTCCCAAAAATGTCCGGCGCAAAAGCGGCGTATATATTTTAGGGAAACGAAAACAGGAAAATTGCAGACTGCCATCCTGATTTAAAAGTTTCGGGCCAACAATTCCAGATTCTTTATTTTCTTTTAAATAATCGGCTAATTTTAAAATAGCGTTATTTTTAATCTCGGTGTCGGAATTAAGGATCAGGATAAACTCGCCAGAAGAATTTTTAATTCCCAAGTTATTTCCGCCGCCCATGCCGAGATTCTTTTCGCTTTGGATGATTTTTATTTCCGGATGAGATTTTTTCAAAAACGACAAATCATCGCCGGAACCGTTGTCCACGACGATAATTTCATAAGACAAACAGCCCCAATCCGCTTTTTTCAGCGATTCCAAACATTTGGCGGTTTTATCTTTGCTTTTATAATTTACGATTATTATTGTAACAAGTGGATTAGGCATAACGTCAACAACT
>CAZALZ010000013.1:0-29596 GCA_964486475.1 uncultured Gammaproteobacteria bacterium
GAACATTGCGGCTATCGGCCAGAAGCTTAGTTTATTTTTTTTACTGTAAATTATTATAGCCAAGAGAGCGCCTATTATTCCTCCATGGATGGCTAACCCGCCTTGCCAAATTTTTAAAACATCCAAGGGATTTGAGACATAATAGCTCCATTCCAGGAGTATATGGTAAAATCTGGCTCCGATTATGCCGCAAATTATCATCCAAAAAGCTAAATCAAAAGCGTCGTCCGGCTTGATGTTGAAATATTTAGCAATTTTCAAGGAAACGGCCAAACCGGCGGCTATCCCGATAACGATAAAAATTCCATACCAATAAACATTGACAGCTCCAATTGATATTGACAGCGCCGCTGGTTGAAAGTTGTGTAAAAAATTAAACATATTGATTGAGCTTGTTTTATTAGCTTATATTGTTATTTTGCGGGTTTCTCGGCCGGAAGTCAACATTGTTATTATTATTTTTGACTTTTTTATTGAAAAATGAGATGATTTTCTTATAAAATTAAGCTAAACTGCTAAAATAACAATAATATGCACTCAGGAGAGATTAGAAAAAAGTATTTGGAATTTTTTAAATCAAGGGGTCATGCGATAATTCCCAGCGCTTCTTTGTTGCCGGAGAACGATTCTTCCACGCTTTTTATCAGTTCCGGCATGCAGCCTTTAGTTCCTTATTTAATGGGAGAAAGACATCCGGCCGGAGTTCGTTTGGCTGATTCCCAAAAATCATTTCGCGCCGAAGATATTGATGAAGTCGGCGATCACCGGCACACGACTTTTTTTGAGATGCTCGGCAATTGGTCTTTGGGAGATTATTTCAAACAGGACCAACTGTTTTGGATTTATGAATTTATGGTGAAAGAAGTCGGTTTGGACCCGAAAAAGCTGTATGCGACCGTTTTCCGCGGCGACGAAAAAATAGGCGTTCCGAGAGATTCTGATTCAGTCGGGTATTTAAAAGAAATTTTTTCTTCTTTCGGTATTGAAGCGAAAGATATTGATTTTTCAGAGAGAGACGGTTTGCAAGGCGGAAGGATTTTTTATTATCCGGCGAAAAAGAATTGGTGGTCCCGTTCCGGTTCACCGGAGAAAATGCCGGTCGGAGAGATCGGCGGTCCGGATAGCGAGATTTTTTACGATTTGGGAGCTGATCTGAAAAAGCATGAAAATTCGATTTATAAAGATCAGCCTTGTCATGTTAATTGCGATTGCGGCCGTTTTGTGGAAATAGGAAACAGCGTTTTTACTGAGTTCAGGCGAACGGAAAACGGTTTTGAAAAATTAAAACAGCATAATGTTGATTTCGGCGGTGGGCTGGAAAGATTCGCAATGGCCTCCCAAGGATTTGATAATATTTTCGAAACTGACCTTTTTATTAACAACATCAAAAAGATAGAAGAGCTTAGCGGCAAAAAATATAAGGGTAATTACCGACTTTTTGAAATAATTGCCGATCATTTGCGCGCCGCCGTTTTTATAATGGGCGACGACAAAGGAGTTTCGCCGAGCAATTCCGGGCAAGGCTATGTGGTGCGGCGCTTGGTTCGCCGCGCTATAAATTACGGAAGAAATTTGGGAATAACTTCGGAATCATGGATAACTAAAATTGCGGAAACAATTATAAATGATTATGCTGATATCTATCCAGAATTGGGGCGGAATAATGATTTTGTTTTGAACGGTTTGAAAGAAGAAGAGGAAAAATTCAACCGTACTTTAGAAAAAGGCTTGAAAGAATTTGAGAAATTGGAATCACAGAAAAAGATCAGCGGGCAAGAAGCGTTTAATTTGTTTCAGACCTACGGTTTTCCGATTGAGATGACGGCAGAATTGGCTTCAGCTAAAGGTTTGTCCGTCGACATGGAAGGATTTAAACAAGAGTCGGCTAAGCATCAAGAACTTTCGCGGACAGCTTCGGCCGGAATGTTCAAAGGCGGTTTAGCCGATTCTGGCGTTGAAACAACACGTTTGCATACGGCGGCTCATTTGATGCTTTGCGCCTTAAGGAAAATTTTGGGCGGCGATGTTTACCAAAAAGGAAGCAATATCACGGCGGAACGTTTGCGTTTCGACTTCACTGCCAAAGAAAAAATGACCTCCGAACAAATCAAACAAACCGAAGATATGGTAAACGATTTGATCAAAAAAGATTTGCCGGTTGTTTGCGAAGAAATGCCGTTGGAGAAAGCGCGCGAAATCGGAGCAATGGGCGTCTTTGAATCAAAATACGGCGAGAAGGTCAAAGTCTATACTATCGGAACGGGAGATGATGTTTGCAGTTGCGAGATTTGCGGCGGTCCCCATGTTGAGCGGACAAGCGAACTCGGGTGTTTTAAAATTATTAAGGAAGAATCTTCCGGCGCCGGAGTCCGGAGAATAAAAGCGATTTTAGAATAGTTTTTTAAAAGCGGTCCCAGCGGCCGCTTTTTTGAAAATATTCCACAAAACCGGCAATCGTGATATTATAAAACATATGAATTTAAATGATTTAAAACAAATTAAAAAGCTGGATCCGGGCTGTTTGGCCGAATCTTTGGCTTTGCTGCCGGAGCAGATAAAGAGCGTTCGTTCTGAAGCTGAAAAAATAAAATTTCCAGCTGACTATGCCGAAATTGACGAAGTTGTTGTTTTTGGCATGGGCG
Source organism: uncultured Gammaproteobacteria bacterium (assembly GCA_964486475.1). Classification (GTDB taxonomy): domain Bacteria; phylum Patescibacteriota; class Patescibacteriia; order Patescibacteriales; family WJLG01; genus JBAZHE01. The sequence continues at coordinate 2,643 of CAZALZ010000013.1, forward strand.
GATCAAATCTCAGCGCCAGAATTATCTCTTCGCTTTTTAAGGATGAATTAAAAGTGCCGCTGATTATCGCTCCCGGTTATGATGTTCCGGGTTTTGTTGATAAAAAAACTCTTTGCATTTTGTCTTCTTATTCCGGCAACACCGAAGAAACTTTGTCTGTTTTGCCGGAAATAAAGAAGAGAAAAGTAAAGATTGTCGCGATCGGTGCGTCTTTGAAAGACAGCCTTTTGAAAGAGTCGGCTGAGAAGGATAAAATTCCAGGTTTGTTTTTTGATTCTTCCGCCAACTATTCAAACCAGCCCCGCGCCGGTTTGGGATATTCTTTGTTCGGATTGCTGTCGATATTGTTGAAGATTAAGGTTTTAAAAATAAGTTCGGCGGAAATGGATTCAGCCGCCAAAAAAGCGCAAGAGGCGTCCGTATCTTTTGATACAGAGGCCAAAAACAATAAAGCTAAAGTTTTGGCGGAGAAAATTTCCGGTCAAGGTGTTGTTATTTTGGGCGGAGATTTATTGGAAGGAAGTTTCCACGCCTTAAGAAATCAAATCAATGAGAATGGCAAAAATTTTTCCACTTATTTGGTTCTGCCGGAAATGAATCATTATGCCTTGGAAGGATTGTCCTTTCCGGCGGCAATCAAAAAGGAATTGATATTTTTGGCGTTTAATTCTGATTTGTATAATAGCCGCATAAAACAAAGACTTGAATTGACCAAAAAGGTCATAAAGAAAAACGGTTTTCGTCTGGTTGAATATTCTTTGTCCGGCAGGAATAAATTGGAGCAAGCGGCGGAGATGCTGGCGTTCGGCGGCTGGCTTACTTTTTATCTGGGGATTTTAAACGGTGTTAATCCGTCGCTGATACCTTGGGTTGATTGGTTCAAAAAAGAATTGAAAAAGAATAAAAAAACCGGCAATTAAGCCGGATTTTTACTGGTAGTCCCTATGGGAGTCGAACCCATCTTTTCAGGATGAAAACCTGATGTCCTAACCGATAGACGAAGGGACCGCTTTGCGATTATTGATTTACGTCCGCCAGCCGGCGGATTTGAATTGCGATTTAGTTTCTATAAAATAAAATCAGCCTTGAGCTGGATTTTATTTTTAAACTATGATAATAATATAAATGATAATTTAATATTAGTCAATAGTATGATAATTTTAGGGATAGAAACAAGTTGCGATGAGACAGCCGCCAGTGTGGTTGATGGTAAAGGAAATAGCGTTAAAGTGCTTTCCAATGTGGTTTCTTCGCAGATAGAAATTCATAAAAAATATAATGGCGTGGTGCCGGAAATAGCGGCGCGCGAACATGTTTTAAATATTTTGCCGGTTGTGAATGAGGCTTTGCTTAAAGCCGGTATAAACCCTCCCCGTCCGCCCAAGGCGGACACCTCTCCAAAGAGGGGAATTAAATTAGACGCTATTGCAATAACGGCCGGACCGGGGTTGATAACTTCGCTTTTAGTCGGCGTGGAAACCGCCAAGACTTTGGCGTATTCCTGGAATTTGCCTTTAATCGGCGTCAACCATATAGAGGGCCACATCCGCGCGAATTTTATAAACAACGACGAAAAGATAAAATTGCCGGCGATAATTCTGACTGTTTCCGGCGGACACACGATGCTGGTTTTGATGGATAAAAAAAATAAATTCAAAATTATCGGCGAGACGCGCGACGATGCGGCCGGCGAAGCTTTTGATAAAGCGGCTAAGCTTTTGAATCTCGGTTATCCGGGCGGGCCGATAGTTTCTAAAACAGCTAAAGAGTTTAATTCTGCTCCGAGAGAAGATATAAAACTGCCGCGGCCGATGTTAAATGACAAAAATTTTGACTTTTCTTTTTCTGGTCTTAAAACTGCCCTGCTTTATAAAATAAAAAAAGATGATAGTTGGCAAAAGCGCGTGCCGGAATATTGTTATGAATTTGAGCGCGCGGTTGTAGAAACTTTGGTCGGGAAAATGATCAAAGCGGCGAAAAAATATCAGGCCAAAACCGTAATGCTTTCCGGCGGCGTGTCGGCCAATTCGGTTTTACGGGAAGAATTTATCAAGGCGGCTGAGAAAGAAAAATTAAATTATCATATTCCAGAATTGCAATACACGACCGATAATGCCGCCATGATCGCCGCGGCCGGATATTTCCGCGCGAAAGAAAAAAAGTTCACGCCCTGGAAAAATATCAAAGCTGACTGCAATTTAGAGCTTAAATAATTGTCATTCCGATGCGAAGCGAGGAATCTGTAAAACCGTTTTGAAAATTACTGACGCACAATCTATTATCACAAGACAAATTTTATCGCGCGCAGGATTAAGACAGATCCTTCTCCGCCCAGGGCGGATCAGGATGACAAAATAAAACAATATGCGAACAGAACCGCCATTCAATATTGAAACTTTGCCGAATCCTTACGAGATTAAACCGGTGGAAAAAATCCATCTGGTTGATAATGACCAATTAAAAGAGGACGAAGCGGAATGGAAAAAAAGAAAAAACCAAAAGAGATCCGTTTTACCGCCGGATCCTTTCGGCGAGAAAGGAAATAAAATAGATATTTTAGGATAAAAAAAGACAGGATCCGCTAGTGCGAGATCCTGCTTAGTTAAGGCTGTATAATTCAACGTCTACCGTAATATTTTATTCCGCATGACTTTTTATAAAATTTCTTACCTCGGGCGATATTCCACCTGTTTCATCTGCATTTTCAGCTGTCACCGAGAGTTCTTGTACTGTCGGATCAGCATCGGTTCCATTATGAAAATCAAATCTAAAGAATTCACCATTGCTATTCTGCCCCCAAAATGAATTATTGTCGATATTGTCTTGCATTACATTTTTTACTTTGCCAATCTTCTCCTCCATTTTTGATATTATTTTAACAGTCCATTCACCCTCGCTTTTTTCTGGTTCACTTGAAGATTCACTGATAAAATATATTCCTTGGTTCTCATGATGTTTTTCTTGTGCTTCAACGAGAGCTGGTGAAATTAAAGAAACGGCTACGGTGGCAATTTTTAAATAGCAATTAATTCTATTTCGAAATTTTTCTACTTTTGAAGAAATAAAATTTTTTAAATTTTCCGGCCCACCTGTTTTTTGAGATAATTTTTCAACCTCTTTTGCGATTTCTTCTTCTCCAACGCTTTCTTTTTCCATTCTTTCCGTTAATATGTCTAAAGCCTCTTCTGTTTTTGAAGTATTTTCCAGATTTTCCATTTCAGAAGTTGATTTATCCACCACTTCTCTTTTTGTTGGGTCAAATTTTTCAAATTCATTTTCCATACTTTTTGCTATTATAGGTTAATTATACTAATAGTATAGCATAACAAACGTTATTTAGTCAACCGAAAAGCGGCTTTTTAAAAAGAGCCGCTTTTAAAATATTTTTTATTTTTTTCTCTTTTCAACCTTCAGCACATTCATCGTTGTATCAATCACGGTATCAGGGATTAGAGAAATGGAATCGATTTTTTCTTTGACCAGAAATTCCACGAAATCCGGGAAGTCGGACGGAGCTTGTCCGCAAATGCCGACTTTAGTTTTGGTCTTCTTGGCGATGCGGATCAGCTCTTTTATTAAAACCTTAACGGCATCATTTTTTTCATTGGAAATTCCAGCCACGCCGAGCATGCTGCCGGAATCGCGATCAATTCCAAGAGTAAGCTGAGTTAAATCATTGGAACCGATAGAAAAGCCGTCAAATTCTTCAGCGAATTGGTCGGCTAAAATTATATTTGCCGGAATTTCGGCCATGACGTAAATTTGCAAACCGTCTTTGCCGCGTATCAAGCCGCGTTTAGCCATAAGTGCTTTTACTTTTTGGCCTTCTTCTACCGTGCGGCAGAAGGGGATCATTATTTTTAAATTTTTCAGCCCCATTTCTTGGCGGACTTTTTTCATGGCTTGGCATTCCAAATCAAAAGCCGGGATGAATTTTGGCGTGTAATAACGGTTTGCGCCGCGCCAGCCGATCATCGGATTGGATTCTTTCGGTTCGTATTGCGCGCCGCCGATTAGGTTGGCGTATTCGTTGGTTTTAAAATCCGACAGACGGATGATGCAATCTTTAGGATAAACCGAAGCGGCGATCATGGCTACGCCTTCGGCCATTTTTTCCACGAAAAATTGTTTCTTGTCTTTGTGGCCGATTGTAATTTTATCTATTTGCGCTTTAATCGTCGCCGGCTGTTTGGCGTAATTTATCAAGGCCAGCGGATGGATTTTGATATAGTTGTTGATGATAAATTCCAAACGCGCCAAACCGATGCCATCATTCGGGACAAAGGAAGTGGCAAGCGCCATATCCGGTTCGCCGACATTCATCATTATTTTTGTTTTAGGCCGTTTTAGATTTTTAATGTTTGATTTGATTATTTTAAAAGGTAATATTCCTTTATAAACAAAACCGTTTTCTCCCTCGGCGCAAGAAACTGTTACGCTTTGCCCGCTGGAAAGCTTGGTAGAGGCGTTATTGGCTCCGACCACGCAAGGTATCCCGAGCTCGCGCGAAACGATCGCGGCATGGCAAGTCCGCCCGCCTTTATCAGTAATGATGGCTGAAGCTATTTTCATAATCGGCTCCCAATCCGGATCAGTCATGTCGGTTACTAAAACTTGTCCCGGCTTAAATGATTTTATTCCAGAAACTTCCATAATGCGGTTAACAATACCGGCGCCGACTTTATTACCGACCGACTGGCCGCTAACCAAAATTTCGCTGCGCTTGTTGATTTTGTATTTTTCCACGATATTGTAATCGCGCTGGCTTTGCACGGTTTCCGGTCTGGCTTGGATGATATAAAGTTTGCGGGTGCGGCCGTCCATAGCCCATTCCATATCCATTGGTTTATTGTAATGTTTTTCGATCTCTATTGCCCAATCTGCCAATTTTAAAGCTTCGGCATCGGTGATGGATTGTTTAATGCGTTCTTCCGCCGGAACGGAAATATTTTTAACAGGGTTGTCGCGGCTGTTATTATATATCATTCTTAGATCTTTTTTCCCGATTTTTTTAGAAATAATGGCGCGCGTCGGCTTGAAGACTAAAAATTCATCAGGATTAACTCGTCCTTGCACGATATTTTCACCCAAACCGTAGATGGAGTGGACTAAAACCGTATTTTTAAAGCCGGACTCGGTGTCAATGGAAAACATTACCCCGGAACAGCCCGTATCCGCGCGGACCATAGTTTGCACGCCGACCGATAAAGCTATTTTAAAATGATCAAAACCTTTGTCGGCGCGATAGGAAATGGCGCGGTTGGTGAAAAGAGATGCAATGCATTCCTTGACCGCCTCCAAGAGCTGGCGCTCGCCGCGGATATTTAAAAAAGTTTCCTGCTGGCCGGCGAACGAAGCGTCCGGCAAATCTTCGGCCGTAGCCGAGGAGCGGACAGCTACATCCAAAACGCTGCGTTTTTCTGATTTGCAAAGTTTTTTGTAAGAAGAAACAATCTCTTTTTTTAATCCTTCCGGCAACTCCGCTTTTAAAATGGCGGCGCGGACTTTTTTGCCGTGATCCATTAGATTGGTTACGTTTTTCGTGTTTAAAGTTTTTAGAATTTTTTTAATATCCGTTTTTAAGCCGGTTTCCTCCATAAAAAAATTATAAGCTTCGGCCGTGGTGGCGAAGCCGTTGGGAACAGCGATTTTTTTCTTGGCTAACAAAGAATACATTTCTCCCAGAGAGGCGTTTTTCCCTCCAACCTGCGGCACGTCTTTAATGCGAAGCTCGCTAAAAAATTTAATGAATTTAGACATAAGTAAAGGTAATATGCAGCAAGTAGTATGTAGTATGGGACGCCATACCGCACAAACTATTCCACTGTTTATATTATATTTTTATTTTTTTGCTCCAATCGTTAATATAGGGGACTTCCCAGTATTCGCCGGCCAAGACTTTTAATATTCCTATGACCGAAACGATCAAAACAGCCAATCCAATTATTTGTCCAAAAAAAGGGAACCAGGAAACAAGACTTATAATAAAAAGCACCAATCCTTGTTTGGCGTGGAATTGGCAGAATTTGGAATCTTTTTTTGTTAAAAGCGGAATCAGAAACAATATCCAAACATAAGAAAGAGCGGCGGAGTGTTTGTTGTTTTCCGCGTCTTTTTTTTCCATAGCAGATAAAACTTTTTTTTCTCTGGGCATAGAATTGATTTTTAGTTGATTATTTGTTATCTTTATATTACTATAGCATAAATTGCGGACGTGGTGAAATTGGTATACACGCATGCCTTAGGAGCATGTGGGGCAACCCATGAGAGTTCAAGTCTCTCCGTCCGCACCGTTCCTGAATATAATTTTGTACTATAACAATTTAACTTTTTAGGAGGGATAGATAATGGAAAGAGAATTTTTGATTCACGGAGAAAATTGTTTTACCGAAACAGAACTTTCGAAGTTCGTGATTGTTAATAATCGTTTAAGTTTTTCAGAGGCCAACAGTTATCGCAGTAATTCATTTAGGGAGTATGTTTTGAGCGATGAAATTTTAAAAATTCTTCGCGAAAAAAATATTGAACCAAGAAAGGCAGATAGTGAAAACGCTTATGCTATTAGCGACAATAACCCGGGAGAAGCGGGAAGCAATTGGTTTTTTTATCTGGATCAGTATAAAAAAGGGACATTTGACTTGCGGGTTTCTCTAAGCTTTTCCGTCGAGATAAAAATTAGAAAGAGAGGCATGGTATTTTATCCGCACGCAGAAGCGTGTAGTTCTAACTGTACTTGCGTCTCTCCGAACAGCCGGTCGGCAAATTTTCGGATGTTTAAAACCTTAATTGACAATAACGCCGATGATGTTCCTGAGATTGCCAAAAGAATGGCTGCCAGTCCTGACGGACAAGTGGTCGTTAATTGGACGGAATTAGGTCTCGGCGGATTGAGAACACTAAAAGATATATTCTACAATGAATTTGCAAAGGGGAATGAAGCGGTACAAAAACTTACAAAAGAAACCATCTTTTTTCCAAATCCTTATAACGATTCACGGTACATAACTGAACAGGTACAGTCGATATTGTTTGATGTTTGGGAAGAACAACTTAAAGAATATCGAAATAAACTCTATTCTAACTTTGAAGAATGATATTCGAGATATTAGCAAGCCAGCCAGCAACACATGCTGGCTTTTTAATTTTTCTTGATTTTTTATAATATTTTAGTTATTATTAAGTAAAATAGTAATAATTAAAATATATGTCCAAAGTAATTATTGACAAAGAACTAATTGAAAAATTTTTAACTCGTGGAGTTGAAGCCGTCTACCCGACAACCGACGAATTAAGGGAAAAATTAATGTCCGGCGAACGTTTACGCGTCTACCAGGGTTTTGATCCGACCGGAAAATATCTACATGTCGGGCACGCCATGGGAATCCGCGCCTTGCGCATTCTCCAGCAACTCGGACACGAAGTGATATTTTTGGTCGGAGATTACACGGCGCGCATCGGCGACCCGGACAAAGATACCGGCCGCGAAATGTTGACCGAAAAAGAGATCAAAGAAAATCTGGCCGGCTGGAAAGAACAAGCCGCCCAGATGATTGATTTCGAAGGCGACAATCCGGTGCGTTTTGCTTTCAATAACGAATGGCTGTCAAAACTGAATTTAAACGACTTGATAAAACTAATGTCCAAAATGACCGTCCAGCAGATGCTGGAGCGCGATATGTTTGAGCGCCGGATGAAAAACGGCGACCCGATCGGTTTGCACGAATTTATTTATCCTTTAATGCAAGGCTACGACGGCGTGGCCATGGAAGTGGATTTGGAAATCGGCGGCGCTGACCAGACTTTCAATATGCTCAAGGGTCGCGAAATCGTTAAATCGTATTTGAATAAAGAAAAATTCGTCCGCGCCAATAAAATGATGGATGCCCCGGACGGCCGCACCATGTCCAAAACCAAAGGCAACGGCATTAATCTGGGCGATTCTTCCGAAGATATGTACGGGAAAGCCATGTCTTACGGCGACGATAAAATTCTCATGGGACTGGAATTGATCACTGATGTTCCCATGGACGCCATCGCCGAGATAAAAAAAGATTTGGCTAACGGTGCCAACCCGATGCAATACAAGAAAATGCTGGCTTTTGAAATAGTCAAATGCATCCGCGGCGACGAAGAAGCGGCCCGCGCGCAAAAGCATTTTGAAGACACGGTGCAGAACAAAGAATTGCCGGCGGAAATCGCCGAACTGAAAATGAAAGCCGGAAATTATCATTTGGTTGATGTTATGGTTGAAGCCGGATTAGCCGCCTCTAAAAGCGAGGCCGGACGTTTAATTGATCAAGGCGGAGTTAAGGTTGATAATAAAAAAGCAACCGACAAGGAATGCGAAGTGGCGGTTTCCGATAAGGAGGTTCTTATCCAAAAAGGCAAGAGAGGATTTGTAAAAATCGTGAAGAAATAAAAATATTCAAAAAATACTTCAGTTTAAAACCGTGAATAAATAGCCATTTTTTTGGTTCGTTCACGGTTTTATTGATAAAAAAAGAGTACGATAAAATCAGCAAAAACCTTGACATTGTATTACCATTGTAATACATTTATTATATAACAAATTAAATTAAAAGAATATGCGCCAGGTATTAAGTTTGTCTTTGCCGGAACAAATAACCAAAGAAATCAAAGCTAATTCCAAAAAAAGAGGTTTTAGTTCTGTTTCCGGCTATGTGAAGTATCTTTTTGAGCTTGATAAGGATTTGATTTCTGAAAAAGAACTGTTAAATTCCGTCAATGAAGCCAGAGAAGAATACAAAAGCGGCAAAACCGTTAAAGCTAAATCAATAGCCGATCTTTTATGATAGTAAAGGAAATTCATTATTCCAAAAAATTCGTAAAAGAAATAAAAAAACTTCCTAAAGAAGTTTTTATTTTGGCCGTAAATAAAGAAGAAATATTTAAAAATAACCCTCTTCACCCTTCTTTGCGTTTGCATGAATTGCACGGGAAATTTAAAGGAATCTGGTCCATTTCTTTGACGAATAATTATAGAATAATATTCGAACGAATGCCGAATGGCGATATATTATTCATCTCTGTCGGCAAGCACGATATTTATAAGTATTTATAATTATTGCACAACTGATTTCAAGATAAAGTGGACGATGGAATAAGAGGCGAAGATGACCACCAGTCCGACAACCGCCCAAGCCAGAATATTGCGGCCTTTTTCGACTTTGCTGTCATTGCCGGCGGCTAGCATCCAAGTGAAGCCGCCGTAGATAAACATAATTAAGGCTAAGGAGCCGACAATACCCAGAAGGGCGTCAATGATTTTTCCGATTAAGGTCGGGACGTCGGTGACGCCGGCGTTTTCTAAAGGGTTTTTCAAGCTGACGGTGTCGCTTGAGCCGGAATTAGTAGTATTATCTCCTGATCCGCTTATTGTCGTTCCGTTGCTTCCTGAACCGCTTATAGTTTCAGCCAGTGTTTTATTCACAGAAAAAAAGCCCACTGACATTAAAATACATATAAAACATATAAAAGCAAATTGTTTGGCCATAAATAAATTAAGATTAATTCTTATAATATTATTATAATATAATAAATAAAAAAGGGAAAGAAACAAAGTTCCTTTCCCCGAGTAAAGACAGCGAGTGTCAGAGATATTTTACATCTACTAATATGCTGTCCAAGCGGTCTTCTAACGCGACCAGCTTGAATTTAACTTGTCGCGACGGCTTGTTGCCGTAGGTTGACTGGTCCCAGGCTTTTATGGTATCACCTGAGCTGTAGACGACCAGCAATTTTTCTGACACACAGCGGCTTGTGTTTATGTCGTAATTATATTTCCTTCCTTGTTTGAAGTATAACCATTCACTCTCTCTGTGAGGAGAAAGCGAAATAAAATATTTTCCTTCTTCGAACCCTTTTTCTGGTATAGAAACTTTTTTTACCGCTCCCCCCCCCAAATCTTCTTTTACAGTCGAAAGGGAAAAATTAGGAAAAAAGATTTTAACGACAATCATTATTGCCGCCATAGCGATAATGATCCCGTCAAGTCTCGCCACCGTTTCCAGCATTATCTTTCCCTTGTAAATCCCAAAGAAAGCTAACGAAAGGGAACAGCCAAGAATAACCAAGAAAAAACCGTTTTTCAGCACATTGAACCCGACAAGTTGGGATAGAGTCCAAGTTCCTGCGACAATCATAATTAAAGTTAAAATTATCGCCAACAACCAATTTCCTTCTTGAAGGACGGAGCGGACTCTTTCTCCATCCCTTTCCATTGGTTGTTCAACTGCTGTTTCTCCGAAAATTCTGCGATCGCGTATTGCCATAGATATTCTCCTTTTTTGTGGCAGTTAACCGCGATCGAGATCGCGTCACTTGCCGGTTGTTGGTTGTTTTGATTGTTCGCGGTTGCGATAATCTCCTTGGTCTCGCCGATGATATCCGTGACGAAAACCAGTTCCTTGAGCCGCTCCATTGAAAGCATGGTTTGATCCGCCTTCGCCCACAATATGGTCGATGTTTGGATTTCCCCATTTTTCCATTTCTTCCAGATGACGTATCGCTCGTTCTCCCTTTATTCCTTTGATATCAAGCATCGAAACGAGTTCGGCAATTCCCATTGCTTTTTCTTCAATAGCGATTCTTTCGGCCTTTGCCAGCCGTTCATTAGCCGCTCCTTGCCCCTCAGCTCTTTTTGCGATCGCATTTGCTTCGTGTGCCGCCGCTTCCGATTTTTTGGAAGCTTCCAGAACACTGTTTAAAGCATTCCGTTGGCTTTCCGTAAGAACGAAATCGTAAACCTTTACAGTCTGGACTTTAATTCCCAACTTCAGAAGCTCCTCATTTTCAGGGGAAGTGATGAATTGCTCTGATAAATCATTCCCCTTTTTTTTCATAGCTTCTTCCATTTCTTCCGGAATGACCGCGCGGACAAAAGATTCTAAATAGCGAATCGTCGCTTTTATAGAATCTTCTTGACAGTAGACGGCCCGATAGAGACTGTTGACTTTAAAGAATACATCGGCATAAATTGGCACTGAAGCATTTTTAAAGTCAATCAGCACTACTTGTTCAACACCGGCATTGTCTATGTAGCGGAAAAGATTTTTTCGGCGTTGACCCATAAATCCGAGAACTGTGGTTACCCAACCGAAATACGGAAAGAAGAAATACCATCCGCCCTCGGTTGCAGTGTAGGTGTAATTACCGAAAAGTTCCACAAGACGATTGTGGTTTTCCGACAGAGGAGTAAACCCCAACCAGAGAGCGTGAAAAACCAACCCGATAAAAATAACAACAGCTAAGATTCCCACTGGAAATTTTTCCAACGCTTCAATGTTAGTAAATCCAACCGCCCACTTCAAGAGAAGCGCCGTCATAATTGATATAATAGCATCAACTCCGAATGAAATCATCCAAAGGTTTTTCGGGAAAAACCTTGGACCTCCCAGATTTTCTTTTTCTCCGTTTCCTTTTTTGGCCATAGCCATAGAAAGTAATGTTTTTTCTATTTTCATTACTTCTTCGTTTTTGCTTTTGTTTTTTTTCCGACTTGCGAAAAATTTCCCCAAAGAAAAGACAAAAAGAATGGAAACAACCACAATCGCCACTAACTTTTCCATAACAACTCCTTTGTTTTTAATTTTCAAGGTTCTTTTAGTTTCTAAAACGTTAATTTTAGTAGTGTTTTAGATATATAAATAATATCATATTTTATAAAAAAAGTCAATATTTATATAGTTATAAAGTTGCTATTTCAGCAGTTGCTAAAGTTAAAAAAGAAAAAATAAAAAGGGCCGGAAAACTTTCATTTTCAGGCCCTTGAGAAGCTCACGCAGCTGCTTCTTCTAAAACGACGGCCACTTGAGCCGTGTTTCCCGCCGCTTCAATCCTTTTTCCCAGCGCAAAGGTCTCTTGGGAAGTTTTTCGCGCATTTTCTCCGTGCGATATTCTTTCCGCCCCAATTTCCAGGAGCCTATTTTTGGCATCCCTTTTTGCTTCTTCAAGGGATACCATGGCGTTGATTATCACTTTCGCAGTTTTTGAAGCCTCTTGCAGGACATTTCCTGCAGCTCTGATTTGCGGAACGACATCAACGAGCCTCTCTTCTTTTAGCCTCTCACTCTCGAAGATTTCAATCAACCTCTCGGAAATTCTCGCGGAAAAAGAGAGATCATCAATTTTTTTTACTTCTTCGGCATTTAGAGAGGAAACAGCTTCCATTGCTTCTTTAATCTCCCTAATCTCCCTTGCTCTCATTTTGAGGGTTCTTTGTCTCTCGACAATTTCCCTCGCAATGTTTTTTTGCTCTTCTTCTTTTCGCCTCACTTCTTTTTCTCTTTGATAAATATTTTTAATGCCCGGCAATACGGAACGGAGAAAAAAAACAATTCCTCCGCTGACAGCAACACTCGCCGCCATGAACAGTCCATACTTGCCACTGAACTCCATTGCCACAACAAAAAGTATGGCTAAAATCACTACTATACCGGCAATCTTCCCACTCATCTTTAAAAAATTCATAAAAACCCCTTTCTGTAAGGTTTTTTTGTTTATTGAATTGTTAAAGAGCGGGAAGAAAATTTTAGGCCTCGCGGCCGATTCTTTCTAGAATCACAATATCTTATCATAAAAGATATTTTTTGTCAACAAAAGTTAAAGTTATATTAAAAAACGTTTTTTTTGTTAAAATATTTAGCACTCTTGACAATAGAGTGCTAATTGAGATATTATGGTGTTATGGATAGAAAACATCAAATACTTGAAGCTATTATTAAAGAACACATCGCATCCGGCACGCCGGTCGGGTCTTCTGTTTTGGTGGAAAAATGCGGCCTGGATTGCTCACCGGCAACCGTGCGCAATATTATGGTTGAATTGGAAGAAGAAGGGTTAATCATGCAACCGCACACATCAGCCGGACGCGTGCCGACCGAAGCCGCTTATAACCTATTTATAGAAGAACTGAAAAACGGCCAGCGTAAATTGAAAAAAGCGCGCGAAAAAGAGCTGAAAGAATTGGATGATAGTTTTTCCGGAGAGGATGAAACAGCCATGCGCGAAACAGCCAAGGCTTTGGCGGCTCTGACCAATTCCGCGGTTTTCTGGGCTTTTCATAAAAATAATTTGTATTATACCGGTTTGTCCAATCTTTTTTCCCAGCCGGAATTTATAAATTCCGGTTTGGTCTATAATGTTTCAGCGGTGATCGATCGGATGGACGAAATTATTGATTCTATTTTTGAAAAAGTCTCGAGTTCGCCAGGGGGCGGAGCGCAAGTTTTTGTCGGCGAAGAAAATCCGTTCGGCAATTTCTGCGGTTCTGTTATTGCCAAGTATCGCCTCGGAAATCAAACCGGACTGTTCGGGATTCTCGGACCGATTAGAATGGACTATGAGAGGAACTTGGGGCTGGTGGAATATATACTTAATAAGTTGAGGAAATAATTTTTATTATAATAACTGAAAAAAGAAAAATGAAATGTGAAAAATGAGTAAAGATAAAATTTTTATCATTTTTCATGTTTCTTGTTTCATATTTCAAAAGCTATGTCCGAAGAAAAAAAAGTTAAAACAGAAGAAAAAACTGTTGACGAGAAAATTCTCGAATTAGAGGCCGAACTGAAGGACGCTAACGATAAGTATATGCGCGCGTTGGCTGAACAGCAGAATCTGGTCAAACGCCAAGCGAGTGAGAAAGAAGAATTTATCAAATACGCCAACCAGGAAATCATTTTAGAATTCTTAAGCGTTTATGATCACTTGAGAATGTCAATAGATTTCTTGCCGGCCGAAGAAAAGGACAATGCTTGGGTTAAGGGAGTTGAAATGACGATCAAGCAATTTAAAGATTTATTAAATGTGAATGGCGTGGAAGAAATAAAAACCGTTGGCGAGAAATTCGACCCGAATACTATGGAAGCCACCGAAGGCACGGGGGAGAAGGTCGCGAAAGAAATTATGGCGGGGTATAAGCTGAATGGGAAAGTAATTCGCGCCGCTCGAGTTTTGTTAGAATAAATAAATATTTGTAGCAGGTAGTATGTAGTATGCAGTATGGAATCTAGACCATACTACTTACTACATATTCCATACTACCAAAATTATATGCCTAATTTAATTAAATGGAGTCCATTTTTCGACGGGTTCGAAGATATGGACAAAATGTTTTCCGAATTTGTGCCGGTTGTCAGACGCGGCGACGCTGGCGGGTTTGTTCCGGCTATCGACGTCTATGAAGACAAAGGCAATCTGATCGTGGAAACGCAATTGGCCGGAATCGATCCGGAAAAAGTTTCCATCGCCATTGAGAATGATGTTTTAACCATCAAGGGCGAGAGCGAAAAGAAAAGCGAAGTCGAGGATAAAGATTATTATAGAAAAGAAATTAGGCGCGGTTCGTTTTTCCGCACGATCCAGTTGCCGGCCCATGTTGATGGCGATAAAGCTTCGGCCATTTCCGAGTCAGGTATTTTGAAAATTTCTATCCCGAAGCGGGAAGAATCCCAACCAAAAACAATTAAAATTGAAAAAAAATAATATTAGCTGTTGGCAATATGTAGTATGTAATATGGAATTTAAACTATACACCATACTGCATATCCCATGCTACAATTATAAAATTCTATGAGTAAAATATTAGGAATCGACCTAGGAACAACTAACAGTGCCATGGCCATAATCGAAGGCGGAGCGCCTAAGATTCTGGAGAATGCCGAAGGAATGAGAACAACTCCTTCCATTGTCGCAATCTCTAAATCCGGCGAATGGCTGGTTGGCGCTGCGGCTAAACGTCAGGCTGTCACCAATCCCGAGAACACCATCTTTGAGATGAAACGTTTGATCGGCCGTCACTTCAATGACGAAGAAGTTCAGCGCGATTTGAAGAATATGCCTTACAAGATCGTGCAGGCCGGAGAAGGCGTGAAAATCATTGTTTCCGGAAAAGAATACACTCCGCAGGAAATTTCTGCCAAGGTTTTGGCGAAATTGAAAGCTGATGCTGAAGCTCGTTTGGGCGAAAAAATTACCGAAGCGATCATTACTGTTCCGGCTTATTTTGATGATTCTCAAAGACAAGCCACTAAGGATGCTGGTCAGATCGCCGGTTTGAATGTTAAGCGTATCATCAATGAGCCAACCTCAGCCGCTTTGGCTTACGGTTTGGACAAGAAGCACGGCCATCAAATCGTTGTCTACGATTTGGGCGGCGGAACTTTTGATGTTTCCATTCTTGATGTCGGCGGCGATAGCGTTATGGTTAAAGCAACTAATGGCGACACTCATTTAGGCGGCGCGGATTTTGACCAGCGCGTTATCAATTGGATTTTAGAAGAATTCCGCAAAGAGGAAGGCGTCGATCTTTCCAAAGATCCGTTGGCTTTGCAGAGAATCAAGGAAGCGGCCGAGAAAGCCAAGATCGAATTGTCTTCTTCTATGGAGACAGAAATCAATCAGCCGTTCATAACTGTTGGTGCTGAAGGTCCGAAACATTTAGTTAAAAAAATGACTCGCGCGAAATTGGAAGAGTTGGTCGGCGATTTGGTCGAGAAAACCATTGAGCCTTGCAAAAAGGCTTTGACCGATGCCGGTTTGAAAGTGGAGGATTTGGAAGAAGTTGTTTTGGTTGGCGGTATGACTCGTATGCCAATGGTGCAAAAATTGGTTAAAGACTTCTTTAAGAAAGAACCGAATATGTCGGTTAATCCGGACGAAGTGGTTGCAGCTGGCGCCGCTGTTCAGGGCGGTGTCTTGCAGGGTGATGTTAAAGATATTTTGCTTTTGGATGTTACTCCGTTGACTTTAGGTATTGAAACTTTGGGCGGCGTGGCCACTCCATTGATTGAACGCAATACCACTATCCCGACTCAAAAATCGCAAATATTTTCTACCGCAGCTGATTCTCAGACCAGCGTGGAAATCAAAGTCGTTCAAGGCGAACGCCCGATGGCGGCTGACAATAAAGTCCTGGGCAATTTTATGCTCGACGGAATTCCGCCGGCTCCTCGCGGCGTTCCACAGGTTGAAGTTAAATTCGACATTGACGCTAACGGAATTCTGAATGTTTCCGCGATGGACAAAGCTTCCGGTAAAACTCAGAATATTACTATCACTGCTTCTTCCGGACTTTCCAAGGAAGAAGTGGAGAAGATGAAAAAAGAAGCTGAAGCGCACGCCGAGGAAGACAAGAAAAAGAAAGAAAAAATAGATTTGAAGAATCAGGCCGATGCCGCGGTTTTCCAAACCGAGAAATTGATCAAAGATATGGGCGCGAAAATGTCGCCAGAAGATGTCAAAACTTTGACCGACCATGTTGAAGATTTGAAAAAGATCAAAGACGGTGATGACATTGAAGCGATCAAAAAGAAATTGGAAGAAATGAACCAGGCTGCGCAGACCATCGGCGGGAAAATGTACCAATCCGCCCAGGGCGGACAAGCAGCCGGCGCTCAACCGGGAGCTGAACAAGCTGGCGCCGAACAACCAAAGTCCGAAGATAAAAAAGACGAAGGCCCAGTTGAAGGTGAATACGAGGAGAAAAAGTAATTTTCTTATAGACCAACTTTTATCTTTTGATAAAGGTTGGTTTGCTAAGAAAGTTAATAATTCCCCTCTCAAGAGGGGAATTAATTTATGCCTCTATCAGCCAGCCACATAAAATTCGCGCTTGATATGAAAGATTATTTCAAGCCGAAAAATTTGCAGGAATATTTTTCCGGCGCGGTTTATCCCGATAGCCGTTATTTCAGCGGGCTTGATAGAAAAAAGACTCATAATGAAAATTTTTGGCCGGAAGAATTTTGGCGCGGCGATGATTTTAAAAAGGGCTGGGCTTCGCACTGCATTTCCGATAGAGCATATACGATAGGAATGAAAAAAATTTTTCCTGCTTGGGTTGATTTGAATAATAATTTAGTAAAGATTGAAAATACCGCAGTAAAAATTCTTGGCGACATTTTTTCATTCGACGATCCGGAAATTAAAAAAATTATTGATTTAATCGAAAATATTTCCGGCTTTAACAATGAAAGCCAAGAAGTAATGAAAGACCACTTGCAAACCATGAAATATTGCTATAAAAAGAGCGGTAAAGGGGAAATTTCCGATTATTCAAAGGCTATGCGGAAAACTTTGGGGGAGGAGATGGCTGAAAAGGTTATTTCTAAAGCGGAATTTTTTAATGAAGATAATGAGTTGTTAAAGGCGATAAAGAATTTTTTTCAAGAAGGAATTAAGATTGAGATTAAAAATATTTCGGCTAATTTAAATTAGTATTTTTATGAAAAAGCATACTTTGCGTACAAGATTCAAAAAAGACATCGTCTGTGAATTTGTCGCGCCAAATAAAACATCTAATAAGGTGGCGATAGTTTGCGGTGGTATGCCAGGTTATCCTGGTAGAAATAATGAATTGCTTTTTTGGCTGGCGCGTCGCGAGTATTGGGCCTTTTTGCCGAGATATCGCGGTACCTGGGAAAGCAACGGAAAATTTTTAGAAAAATCTCCGCAGCAAGACATTTTAGATATTATTAATGAGTTGCCGAAAGGTTTTAATAATTTATGGAATGGCGAAATTTTAAAAATAAAAAACCCGCAGATATATTTGTTCGGTTCCAGTTTTGGCGGACCGGCCGTTATTCTTAACTCCGGAGATCTGAGAATAAAAAAAGCAATAGTTTTTTCTCCGGTTGTTGATTGGCGCAAAGAAAGCAGGGTTGAACCGCTGGAGTGGATGGGGAAATTTGCCAAATCGGCTTTTGGCAACGGTTATCGTTTTGACAAAAAAGATTGGCGGAAGTTATCCAGTGGAAAATTTTACAATCCGGCAACGGCAACAGAAAAAATTAATCCGAAAAAAGTTTTGATTTTTCATGCCAAAGACGATAAAATTGTGGAGTTTAATCCGGTTAAAGAATTTGCCGAAAAAACGGGCTGCCGTTTCATTGCCTTAAATAAAGGCGGGCATATATCGTTTCGGAATATTATGAAGCCGGAATTTTGGAAAAAAATTAAAAAATTTATAAAATAAAATTTATGGAAAAATTAACAATGAAAACCGGTGAGGAAGTTGACAATTCGAAAATCGAAGAAAGAAAAATCGCAATTGATCCGGAAACATCAGAAATATTTAAAGAATTTCCAGTTAATAGCGATTTTGGCATAAACTGCTGGCAAGGTCCGCACTTTTTTAATTTGGTCATTCCAAAGAATATTTTTAAAAAAATCGGGCCGGGCGATCCGCGCATAGAAGCTTTGTCAAAGACTTTCGGTGCCAAAGAAGATGCTGATGTTTACTCCGTTAAATTACCGCTTTCCGCCTCTGAGGGTAAGGTTTTAGAATCTCCGGAAGAGACAGAAGCGAGAATTCAAAAAATAATTGATGTTATAGAAAGAGCGTATAAGGATAGTTTAGCGGGTAATTTAAAAGAAATAAAATAATAGTCGAAGAATGTTTTAATAAATAAAATATTAATATGGAAAACAATCAAAACAAGCCGCCAGAAATTAAAATCGCGGATAATCTTCCAGGCGGCGAATACGCCAATGCCATGCAGGTAATTTTCAGCAAAGACGAATTTACCTTGCCGTTTTTTAATTTAGTCGGCAATACCGGCCGCGTGGTGGCGAAAATTATTTCCAATCCCGGCCATTACAACAGAATGGTTGCGGTTATGGAAAAATCTCTGAAGGAATATGAAGGTAAATTCGGCGCGATTAAAGAGGCGGCGGAGTTGAATAAAGAGATTGGATTTAAAGCTTAATAGTAGCATGCAGCAGATAGTATGGTATATGGTTTTTGCAACCGCCATATTACATGCCGCATATTCCATACTACAAAAATGAGTAAAGATTATTATAAAATTTTAGGAGTGGAAAGAAGTGCCGGCGCTGATGAAGTCAAGAAGGCGTTTTTAAGGTTGGCTCATGAATATCATCCCGATAAGACCGGCGGCGACGATGCGAAATTTAAAGAAATTAATGAGGCCTACCAAGTTTTGGGAAATAAAGAAAAACGCGCGCAATATGATCAATTCGGCTCGGCGGGACCGAACATGGGAGGATTTGGCGCCGGTCGAGGATTTGGCGGTTTTCAGGGTGGAGGAATGAATATTAATATGGATGATCTGGGTGAAATGTTCGGGGGATTCGGGGATATTTTCGGTTTTGGCTCTTCTCGCTCTAGTCGCGGAAAATCAAGGCGCGGAGCAGATATCGAAGCTGAACTGACCGTTGACTTTGAAGAAGCGGTTTTCGGCGCGGAAAAGGAAGTTTCTTTGCGTAAAAAAATAATTTGCGATCGTTGCCATGGTTCCGGCGCCGAGCCAGGAGCGAAAATGGAAAACTGCTCCACTTGCGGCGGACGCGGGAGGATTCGTTATGTCCAACAAACCATTTTGGGTGATATTCAAACCGAAACCACTTGCCGCGCCTGCAACGGCGAAGGAAAGATTCCTTCTCAGAAATGCGCTAAATGCCACGGGAGCGGGGCAATTAATGACAGTGTTAAATTTAAAGTTAAAATTCCGGCCGGCGTGGATGATGGCGGACGCATCCGCTTAGCCGGTTATGGCGAAGCCGGAGATAAAGATGCCGGTGCCGGTGATTTGTATTTAAATATCCGCGTGCGCCATAGTTCCAAATTTGTCCGAGAAGATTATGATATTCTTACTAAAAAAGAAATAACTTTTACTCAGGCGGCCTTGGGTGATAAAGTGGAAATTGAAACCATCCACGGTAAAGTGGAGTTGAAAATCCCGGAAGGCACTCAGTCGGGAACGGTTTTCAAATTAAAAAATAAAGGGATTCCGCATATCGGCAGTAAAATTACGGGCGATCATTTGGTGGAGATCATAATTAAAACGCCTAAAAATTTAACTGGTAAGCAGAAAAAAACTTTAAAAGAATTAAACATTTAATTTTAAATTTTATTTTAACGTAGGAACAGAGAGGGTATTTCCGATTTAGCAGTAAAAATATGAGTAATAAAGTTTTATTGATAATTTGCGACGGTTTGGGATATAGCGAAAATATTAAATATAATGCCGTAATGGAGGCCAACACTCCGAATTTGGATGAGTTTTATAAAAAATATCCATATGCCCTTTTAGCGGCTTCCGGAGAGGCAATTGGCTTGCCGGAAGGCCAGATGGGGACATCTGAAGCTAATCATTTGGTAATTGGTTCCGGCAGGGTCGTTTATCAAAATTTAGTTAAAATTAATCGCGCCGTGAAATCTGGAGAATTAAAAAGCAACCCGGCCATAATTGAAGCTTTTAATCATGTTAAAAAATATAATAGCGTTTTGCATATCAAAGGGATTCTCGGTCCGGGCGGAGTTCATGGTCACAGCGATCATATTAAGGGCTTAATAAAGGCCGCTAAAGATTTCGGAGTAAAAAATATTTTATTGCATCTCTTTACCGACGGCCGTGATACCGCTCCGCGAAGCGCCTTGGAATATATCGCCGATCTGGAAGGATTTTTCGCAGAGGAGGGTATTGGGAAAATCGCTTCTTTGGGGGGGCGCTATTATGGTATGGATAGAGATAACAACGCGGACCGCACGGAGAAACATTTTAAAATAATGACAGCGAAGGACGGACCGAAATATCCGAGCGCCAAAAAAGCGATAGAAGAGGCTTATAAAAATAATTTAACTGATGAGTTTATTGAGCCGGCTTTGATAGAAATCGGACCCGGTGAATATGGCTGCGTTCAGTCTAATGACGCTGTTATTTTCGCCAACTTCCGCTCCGACCGCGCCAAACAACTGGCTAAGCGTTTTGTTAACGGCGGGTTTAAAAATTTACAATATGTCGCGATGACCAAATATGACGACGACCTTGATATTCGCACGGCTTTTCCGCCGGAAGAAATAAGAAATACTTTAAGCGAGGTTGTTTCTCAAAACGGTTTAAAGCAATTAAAAATCACTGAAACGGAAAAATTTACTCATCTGACTTTTTTCTTTAATGCGCAAAAATATGAAGCCGAAAGCGGCGAGGAGAGAATTTTGATTGATAGCAATAAAGACGTGAAGACTCATGATGAAAAACCGGAGATGAAAGTTTTTGAAATCGCAGAGGAATTAGAGAAGGCTTTAGCCGAGAATAAATATGATTTTATCGCCGCCAATTTGGTAAATTGCGATATGGTCGGGCATACGGGGAATTCTTCCGCTATAATCAAGGCGGTTGAAGCGGTGGATGAAGTTTTGGGAAAAATTTTTAAAGCCGCCCGTTCCGCCGGGTATGAAGTTATTATTACCGCTGATCATGGTAATGCCGAGCAGATTTTTGATGAGTTTTCCGGCCAAGTCATGACCTCGCATACTTTAAATCCCGTGCCGTTTATTCTTCTTTCTGAAAAATATGAAAAATTAAACAAACCAGAGGGATTGCTTTCCGATGTGGCGCCGACAATTTTGAAAATAATGGGTTTGCCGGTACCGACTGAGATGACTGGGCGTCCTTTAATTTGAATTTAAAAAAATCGGCGAGTCGAAAGGCTTGCCGATTTTTTTATAATTATTCGTTTAAGCGGCTATTTTAAAAATCTATCTTTTCTGTTATTCTTAACATATGAAAAAATTAATAATATTGTTTTTATTTTTTATTCCTTTTTTAACTGTTAAGGCTCAAGATTCTGGTAGTATCGAGAATTTTGAAGCGCAAGTTGTGGAAGTGATAGAACAGAAAAAATTTACCGATCAGAACGGAGAAGAAAATATCCGGCAGAATTTGCTTTTGCGCGGTCTGAGCGGTTCTTGGCGCGGAGAAGAGATAAGGTATGACGGAATTGGTGCGGCCGACACCGTTAGCGCCCAGCTTTATGAAGTGGGCGATAAAGTTTTGGTGCAGAAAACAACCACGCCGGAAGGCGAGAGCAATTTTTACATCACCGATTATGTCCGCCGCGGCTGGCTTTATCTTTTGACTGTTATTTTTTGTTTGATTGTTTTGGCGGTCGGCGGCTGGAAGGGCGGCCGGTCCTTATTGAGTTTAGTTTTAAGCTTTTTTGTAATAATAAAATTCGTAATTCCCCTTATTGTTTCCGGATACAGTCCGCTTTTGGTTTCACTTTTCGGTTCCTTTATTATTTTGGGTTTGTTGATATATGTAACCGAAGGTTTTAGTATTAAATCGCATTTGGCAATGGTTTCCATGTTTTTTTCTTTAGCCGCTACTTTGGGTTTGTCAGTTTTGTTTTCCGGCTTGGCTCGTTTAACCGGATTAGCTAGTGAAGAAGCTGGTTTTTTAATCGGTTTAACCGATTCGCCGATAAATTTCCGCGGTTTGCTTTTGGCCGGTTTTTTAATCGGTGCCGTCGGGGTTTTGGATGATGTGGTCGTTGGTCAGATTGAGGCGGTGCGCCAAATAAAAGAAGCCAATCCTTATATGTCTTTTTGGAAACTTTTTCGTTCAGCTTATAAAGTCGGCAACACCCATTTAAGCGCCATAGTCAATACTTTGTTTTTGGTTTATGCCGGCGCGTCATTGCCGTTATTAATTCTTTTTTCTTTAGGAGAGAATTCATCCATTACTTTCTCGGGAGCTCTTAATAATGAATTAATAGCCACGGAAATCGTTCGTACCTTAGTCGGCTCAATCGGCGTAGCTTTATCTATCCCGATTTCCACTTTACTGGCGGCAAAATGGCTGAAGATTAAATGATTTTTCAATAATTCGGCGCGATATTTTATTCAAGCTCTTGCAAGAAAAATTTATAATCGGCGTATTATCAGGCAGAAGAGCTCTCTTAATAAATTAATATTTCGCCGAAATGTTAAAGGGTTTCTTTGATATTTCGAAAAGAATATTCATGAAAAATAAAAAAATTATCATTGCCGGTTTGGCTTTGCTGGCTTTAGGAGTCGTTTCTTGCCCATTCTATGCCAATGCTTCTACTGATTCTTCTGCTGGTTCGAATCGAAAAATGAGGGGCGGTGAAAAGCCTGACAATCGCCCAGAAATGGCTTCAACGACTTCTGTTGAATTTGAACAGAAAAAAGCCGAGCAGGAGGCCAAGCAAGAGGCGCTAAACGAAGCTTTGTCCAGCGGCGATTATAATGCTTGGACAGAAGCTGTTGGTAGTGATGGTAAAATGTTTGATAAAATAACCGCTGATAATTTTTCCAATCTTTCTGAAGCTTATAAGCTAATGAAAGAGGCTGAAAGTTTGCTGGAAGATGCCGGACTGGATGGCGGAATGGGGATTTTAAACGGTTTTGGTTTAGACGGTCGACATGGGGGATTTCATGATTTTAAAAAATTGGAGGCGGGGCAAAATAGCGCGGAGCAACAAATAAATAATTAATTTAAATTTTCCGTTTAAGCTTGTTTCTTTTGAAACAAGCTTTTACAGCTACGGAGAATATGCTTACTGATAAAAAGAATGTTATAATAACCGCCGTTGTTTTGGTTTTAATAGTGACGGCTGCCGGGTCTTTTTTTGCAGGAGTGTCTTTCGGTAAGGGTAAGAATACCCGCGGAAATTTTTCTAATGACGGTAATTTTCAGGGTAAAATCAACCAAGGTTCCGACGCCGGCATGATCAGCGGCGAAGTGATCGGCATAGCCGGAGATAATATTATTATCAGCCAGGGCGATGGTACAGAAAGAAAAATCAATATTTCCGAGGCCGTTGTTACTATTACTGAAATTATTAACAAATCCATAGATGATTTAGCTGTCGGTCAATCCGTAATAGTTAATGGTTCTACTGATTCTGATGATAATTTTTCCGCCACGATCGTGCAGATTCGTTCTAAAGAAGATATGCCCGCGCCGGCGCAAAACAGACAACCGTAAGATGGCGCTCCGGCCGCCAGATAATAAGAATTTAAAAAAACAACCTCAGTTGTTTTTTAAAATAAGCGGTTTTGTTTATTTTTTTGAAAAGAATCTTTCGCTATAATATTTTCTTTCTTCTGGGTTTCCGCCATCCGCGGCGCTTTTTTTGGTTAGTTGGCCGGGGTGGACGCGGTAGAGGCAAAGATAACCTTCAATTAAATATGGTTTGAATTTTTTTTCCGCCAGCCTCAACCAAAGATCGTAATCTTGTGTACGCAATTTTTCACCCCAGCCGCCGACTGTTTTTATGCAAGAACGGTCGATTGTTGCAGTGCCGTTGGGAACGAAACAGCGTTTTAAAAGGCTTTGAAAGGCATTTTTAGCTTGAGGGCGATAAATATTGTATTCTCCCAAATTTTCCAATAATTTGTTATTTTTATTGATAAATAAAGAGCGTCCGTAAGTCCATTGGGCGCGCGGATTTTTCTTGAGAAAATTATATCTGATTTGCAGGCTGGAGCGCGGCAGTAGATCGTCGTCGTCCAGCGGAACAATGAATTTTCCTTTGGATTTTTTGAAAGCGATATTTAAGGCGTCGCCCGGGCCGAAGTTGCGGTTGTTTTTTATGTAAATAATTCTTTTGTCTTCGCGCACGAATTTTTTAGCGATTTTGGCAGTGTCGTCGGTTGAGTTATTATCTACGATGATGTGTTCGTGGGTAAAGCCTTCTTCTTTCTGGTTTTGGATGCTTCTGATATTAGCCGTCAGGAATTCCGCGCGGTTATGGGTTGGGGTGAGAATAGAGAAAAAAGGCTTTTTCATAATTATTTTATTTTTCCCACAAAGTATTTTACCAATTCATCGGCGCCGACGCGTTCTTGAGCCATGGTGTCGCGGTCGCGGATTGTGACGGTATTGTCTTTTTCAATGGTATCAAAATCAACGGTTACGCAATAAGGCGTGCCGATTTCGTCCTGGCGGCGGTAGCGTTTGCCGACATTGCCGTTGTCGTCAAATTCGCAAGTCCAATTTTTCTTTAAAGTGTTGAAAATTTCCTGCGCTTTTTCGACGAGAGCGGGTTTATTCTTTAATAATGGAAAGACGGCAATTTTTATCGGGGCGACTGTCGGCGGGAATTTAAGGACGACGCGTTCGTCATCTTCTATTTTTTCTTCGGTATAAGCCGAGCAGAGAACGGCCAGAAGCGCGCGGTCGAGGCCCATGGAAGGCTCAATAACGTGCGGGAGATATTTTTTGGCGTTGTCATTCGGGTCGCTGTAGCGCAGATCGGCGCCGGAAAATTTGGCATGCTGCGAAAGATCAAAATCGCCGCGATGCGCCAAACCGCAAAGTTCGCTTTGGCCGAATGGATATTCAAATTCCAGATCAACGGTTTTGCGGGAATAATGGGAAAGTTTTTCTTTCGGATGTTCAAAACGGACGACTTTTTTCATGTCAACGCCGACGGCGGAAAAAAATTCTTCCTGATTTTTCAGCCAGCTTTCAAACAGCGGCTGCCAATCAGCTTCCGGATCAAAAAAATATTCTATTTCCATTTGCTCAAATTCGCGCGTGCGGAAAATAAAATTGCGGGCGATTATTTCGTTGCGGAAAGCTTTTCCGATTTGGGCGATGCCGAAAGGAATTTTGACGCGAGTGGAATCCAGGACATTTTTGAAATCAGAAAATATCGCGCCGGCGGTTTCTGGCCTTAGATATATCGGTTCGTTGATGCCGTTCATTTCGGTTTTAAACATCATATTCAGAGTGCGGACTTCGGTCCAATCGGATTTGCCGCATTCCGGGCATTTTTGCCCTTGCAACGCTTGATTCATTCCTTCCAGATTTCCTTCCAAGTCTTTACCGGTTAATTCTTCAACCAAATGGTCGGCGCGGAAACGTTTCTGGCAGGCTTTGCAGTCAACCATCGCATCGTTAAAACCGGTGGTGTGGCCGGAAGCTTCCCAGAGTTTCGGATGCAAAAGGATCGGACCGTCGAGGCCGACAATGTCTTCGCGTTCTTCTACGAATTTTTTCCACCAAATATCTTTGATGTTTTTTTTGAGTTGAACGCCGTAAGGGCCGTAAGAATAGGCATTAGCCAAACCGCCGTAAATTTCACAAGCTGGGAAAATAAAGCCTCTTCTTTTACAAAGAGAAACTATCTTTTCCATTTGTTCGTTTTGTTCGGTCATATGAGTATAAAACTAAATTTTAAAATTTAAAATTGTGATTTGAGATTTTCAAGTCTACATTTCTTCAACCACTTCAATCCCCAACAACCCTAATCCATTTTTTATAGTTTCTGAAACAGAATTAAGCAGGGTCAGGCGGGCATTTTTGGTTTCTTCGTCAGCTTGCAAAACCGGAACGGCGTGGTAGTAATCGTTTAACATCTGTGCCAACTCGTAAATATATTTAGCGATTTCTGATGGGTCGTAATTCTTGCCGGCGGTTTCTATAATTTCTGGATATAAAGCAAGTTTTTTAATTAATTCTATTTCTTTATTGTTGTTCAGTTTTTCTGCAAAGTTTAACACATCCCGCCTCGGAGTACAGAACCACCCCTCTCGAGAGGGGAATTCTTTATGAAAAATTGATTGTATTCTGGCGTAGGCGTATTGGATGTAGGTAGAGGTGAAACCTTCCAGAGCGAGCGCTTTTTCAATATCAAAAGTGATAATGCTTTTAGCGCCGACTTTAAGCATTTCGAATTTCATCGCGCCAACGGCGATTTTTTTGGAATTTTCCAGGATTTTTTCTTCGCTCCAATCTTCATGGCGTTTTTTTGTTTCCGCAACGCATTTAGACAGAATATCTTGTTTTAATTCTTTGTAAGTGATGACATTGCCGGTGCGGGAGGACATCATACCGGTTGGAAGTTTAACAAAATCGTAGCCGAGGTGGACAAAATTTTCTTTGAAGCCGGAGAGTTCAAGAATTTTGAACAGTTGTTTGAAATAAAATTCTTGGCGGATATCAACAATAACAATGGAAGTATCAGGGGAAAACCGGCGGTGTTTTTCTTTCGCCAAAGCTAAGTCGGCGACAGCATAAGCGGCGGTGCCGTTAGAGCGCGCAACAACCAAGACGTCCAAGCCGTATTCTTTTAAGTCGGCGATGATAGCGCCTTCGCTTTTTTTCAGAATGCCTTTTTCCAAAAGGGCCGCTGTGTCTATAACAGAGCCTTTTTCA
>CAZALZ010000014.1:0-1864 GCA_964486475.1 uncultured Gammaproteobacteria bacterium
TCGGGATGATTAAACTATTGGAAGTTTCCGGGATAATAAATTCTGTAACAACTGGAGCGAAAGCGTCTATTGAAACCGTAGAAGAAGCATAAAGAGAAATATTTTCAACATTATCCATAGCGAAAGCGTAGAGAATTTTTTCGCCGTCGGAAGAAAAAGTATAGGAAGACGGAACGCCGAATTGCCAGGCCGGGTCGGAAATAGCCGGGGTGGATGAAGATTCGGACAAAAGATAACGGGGACCGTTTCGGGCAAGATAAAGATTAGTATTATAGCCAGCGGTTAAAACAACTGAACCATCGGCGGATATGGCGGAAATTGGCCAAATATAATCATTATCCCCGACCGGTTGGATCTCAGACCAAGTGGCGCCGGTGTTAGTGGAAAAATAAAGGCGCATAATAGCAGTGGCGAAAATAATAGATCCGTCTCCAGAAACAGAAGCAATACTGTTGTCTTCAAGAGGAATAGATGTGGGAGTTATTTCAGACCAAGAAGATCCGAGATTGGTAGAAAGATAAAAAATACCAGTCCAATTATCCGCAATAACAATAACCGACCCGTCATCTGATATGTCGGCAGAAAACCATCCGCCATCAACAGATTGGATTTTTGACCAAGATGAGCCGCCGTTGGTGGAAATATAAACGCCGCCTTCGTAGCCGAAAATGCCGGCGACAATAATAGAACCGTCAGCGGATATGGCGGAAGAGCTCCATCCTTTATTAACACTTCCGGCCGGTTGGACTTCAGACCAAGTTTCTCCAAAATTGGTCGAAAGATAAAGGTGGCCGTTATAAGCGCCAGCGATAATAGTTGAACCGTCAGCGGACATGGCGGAGGTTTGCCAAGCCTGATCAGTACCCCCTATCGGACGAATTTCCGACCAAACTTCACCGGAAGTGGTGGACATGTAAAGACGCCCGTTATAAACGCCAGCGATAATAGTTGAACCGTCAGCGGACATGGCGGAGGTTTGCCAAGCTTTCTCAACATCTCCTGCTGGCTGGACTTCAGACCAAATATCTCCGGTGGTGGTGGAAAGGTAAAGACGGCCATTATAGTCGCCGGCTAAAATTATTGAACCGTCAGTGGACATAGAAGAGGTGCGCCAATCACCATTCCCAAGACTATCAACCGCCGACCAAGAGGCAATAGTTATATTATCATCAGTTGCTTTTAATTCATTGATATTGATAGTGGTAGAAGATGAAATTGGCTGGATATCAAAAGCGGAAATAACCGGAGCGGAAAGATCTATTAAAGCATCGGCAGTGGCGCTTGCGGAAATGTTTCCGGCCGAATCCTTGGCCCAGGCGTACAAAGTTTTACTTCCCGCTGAAAGAAAAGTGTAAGAGGAAGTCGGGGTTGTTTCCCATTTAGGATCGGAAATTCCCGGAGTGCTTGATGCTTCGGTCACAAGATAGCCGGCAATACTTCCGCCGTCATCGTCTAAATCACGGTAAAGGCGCCCACCGTAGACACCGGTAAAAATAGTTAAACCGTCGGCGGACATGGCGGAAAGAGTCCAATTTTCAACAGAGTTCCCGGTCGGGCTAATTTCAAGCCAAGACGAACCGGTATTGACGGAATAATAAAACCCGCCTTCATAAGCGCCCGCGATAATGGTTGAACCGTCAGCTGACATGGAAGAACCACCCCATTGCTGATCAGTATTCCCGGCCGGTTGGACTTCGGTCCAGGAGGCGCCGGTATTGGTGGAAAGGTAAAGTCGATCGTAAGTAGCCCCGGCTAAAATTATCGAGCCGTCGGCGGACATGGCGGAGGTTTGCCAAGGTTTATCAACACCTCCGGCCGGTTGGACTTCGGACCAAGAAGAGCCGGTATTAGTGGAAAGATAAAG
>CAZALZ010000014.1:1964-27589 GCA_964486475.1 uncultured Gammaproteobacteria bacterium
TCGGCCGTCGATAGCTCCGGCTAAAATTATTGAGCCGTCAGCGGACATAGAAGAAACAGACCAAGTATTGCTTGCGTCCCCGGCCGGCTGAACTTCAGACCAGGAGGCGCCGGTGTTAGTGGAAAGATAAAGTCGGCCGTCGATAGCTCCGGCTAAAATTATTGAGCCGTCAGCGGACATAGAAGAAGTAAACCAATTATTGCTTGCGTCCCCGGCCGGCCGGATTTCATTCCAATTAAAAGTATCGATGGCCGTTAAATTATTAATCGAAACAGTGGTAGAGCTGGAAATCGACTGGATTTCAAAATCAGTAACAATTGGAGAAGAAATATCTATAAAAACCGTATCAGGAACCGAGGAGGAAATATTTCCAAGATCGTCTTTAGCCCAGGCATAAAGGGTTTTAGTTCCATTGGTAGAAAAGGTGTAGGTGGTGGTGGGAGAACTTTCCCAAGCAGGATTTGATAAAGAAGGGATAGCGGCGGTTTCGGTAATTAAATATCCGGCAACATTGATATTATCAGAAGCGGTAAATGTTATCGGAACAGTTAAACTATTAAAAGCTTCCGGAATAACAAACTCCGTAACAATCGGAGCGGTAGTATCTACTGTTATTGATGAAGATGCGTAAAGGGAAATATTTTCAGCATTGTCCATGACAAAAGCGTAGAGAATTTTTTCGCCGTCGGAAGAAAAAGTATAAGAAGACGGAGTGCCTAATTGCCAAGCCGAGTCGGAAATGGACGGGGTGGATGAGGATTCGGACAAAAGATAATGTAGGCTGTTTAACCCAAAATAAAGTCGATCGCTTCGAGCACCGGCAATAATAATTGAACCGTCGGCGGACATGGCGGAGGTTTGCCAATCCTTATCAATCTCCCAATTACCGTTAGGCCAATCATCTGACCAAGTTTCTCCATGATTAGCGGAAAAATAAAGAGGGCTGTCTTCTGCACCGGCAATAATAATTGAACCGTCGGCGGACATGGCGGAATCATTCCAAAATTTATCAAAATTTCCCGTCGGCTGAACTTCAGACCAAGTTTCTCCCGAAGTGGTTGACATGTAAAAACGGCCGCTATTAACGCCGGCGATGATAGTTGAACCGTCGGCGGACATGGCGGATGTTCGCCAAACTTGTTCGGTATTCCCCGCCGGCTGGACTTCTGACCAAGTTTCTCCCGAAGTGGTTGACATGTAAAGGCGACCACCTTCAACACCAGCGATAATAATAGAACCGTCGGCGGACATAGAAGAAGTAAGCCAAAGTTGTTCGGTATTCCCCGCCGGCTGGACTTCTGACCAAGTGGCGCCGGAAGTGGTTGACACATAAAAGCGGCCTCCATAATTACCGGCGGCAACAATAGAACCGTCGGCGGACATGGCGGAAGAGTACCAATACTGATTAATGCCGCCGGCCGGTTGGACTTCGGACCATGTTTCTCCGGAATTGGTCGAAAGATAAAGGCGGCCTTCATCAACGCCGACAATGATAATTGAACCGTTAGCGGACATAGAAGAAGTGAACCAAAGTTGGTCGGTATTTCCCGCCGGCTGGGTTTCTGACCAAGTGGCGCCGGAAGTGGTTGACACATAAAGACGGCCGCCATAGTCGCCGGTAATAGCGATCAAACCGTTAGCGGACATAGAAGAAGTGAACCAAAGTTGGTCGGTATTTCCCGCCGGCTGGGTTTCTGACCAAGCGATATTTAAACTATTATCAGCGGCCTCAAACTCATTAATTGAAATTGTCGTAGAAGATGATAATAAGGGGGTAGAGAAATAATTGATGGTCGGAGCGGCGGTATCAATAAGAACACTTTCGGAAAAACTATCTAATTGGGGGCTGGATGAAATATTACCGACTAAATCTCTTGCCCAAGCGTAAAGAGTCTTTCTTCCGCTATTAGAAAAAATATAAGTGGTTGTCGGGGTTGTTTCCCAGCGCGGATCGGAAAGAGACGGCGTACTGGATGTTTCGGTTATAAGATAACCGGTAACGCCAATGTTGTCGGAAGCGGTAAAATTAACGGTTATGGCGGTTGAAGAAGATATTCCCGGAATTTCAAAAGAGGTAATAACCGGTGAAACTTCATCGGCCGCGATAGTTGTAAAAGTATAGTCGGTTGAACTGCCGGTATTACCCCATTGATCAGTAGAATAAACTTTAAAATGATATTCGGTGTTTTGATTCAAACCGTTTATAACCAAGCTGTGGCCGGTAAAATATAAATCGGAACTTGAAGAATTTCCGTAAGCGCTTGTTAATCCGTATTCAACGCTGGAAGTGGAAATTTCATCAGTACTCCAAGTTATTGTCGCTTCATATACGCCGGTTGAAGAAGATATTGAGCTTATCACCGGTTTAACCGTATCAGGATTCACTTCACCATCCAACAATACAAATTCCCAGCTTGTATCACCGGCCCAAGCGCCGATAGCCGCATATCTATCCGTTAAACTGGTGTATGTTCCGGGGCGGCTATACCAAATATTATTGATTGATGACCAAGCCCGCATTTCCGTCGGCGACACTAAATATTCAAAATTATTCCAGACGCCATTAACTGGAATAGCTCCGGAATATCTATCTGATGTCGGAGGATAAGACCCTATAACCCAAACACTGTTCGGGCTATTCCAAACATGTCCTAACCCATGATACCAACTATTAATATCGCCGTTCCAAGAAGAAGTAAGGTTGGTATAAAGATTTAAATAAGTCGAAGTCGGCCTTTGCCTGACATACATCCTTTCGACAGCCATTGGTTTTTTCCATCTCACCGCCCTGACACTGGAAATAGAACCGTCTATTGTCATAACAGAACCTTCTCGGCTCATTATAATATCATCGGTAACTGTCGCCCAATCCAAAAGCTGATCGTCGTCGGCCCAATTATATATCGCCCTGATATGATTTTGATCAAGCCAGCCGGCCGAATAAGCGTTTAAACCCAAATCCTCAACGGCAGTTACAAAAGGAAAATCCGCCGAATAACCGGAATTATTACTGCCATCTTCCATTAAAACCTTAAAATGATAAGAAGACGAAGCAACCAAATCGGAAAGTGTTACGGAAAAAGAAGTGGAAGCAACTATCGGATCGTAAGAATGATCATATAAAAATCTTTCGCCATAATAAAGAGTCGAGGTGGCCGGTTCATTGGTGCGCCAAGTGATAGTGGTGGAAGTCGAAGTGGTAAAAGCATAAGCCTCGGAAATGGAAGGAGCGGTAATATCAAGAGTCCTGAAAGTAAAACCGCTGGAAGAAGCAAACTCCTCTCCGCTACCGGCTGATATTTTAAAATGATAAGTTGTTGAATCATCAAGCCCGCCGATGGTAAAAGAATGATTGGTAGTTGAAATATCAGAACTGGTAGCTTGGCCGTAAGCGGTAGTTGTCCCGTATTCCAAAGTTGAAGTAGCTTCAATATTGGTATCCCAGCTTATAGTAGCTGTGGCCGCGCCTGTGGTTGAAGCGACATTATAGATTGAAAGATTTCCGCCAATGGCCGCGGTAAGTGTAAATTGCTGTAAAACCGGGCTATAAAAACCTTCGCTGGATAAATCAATCCGATATTGAGAATAACGATCATCAACGCCGTCGGTGGAAGAAGCCGGTAAAGCGGAATAATCGCAAGTTGCGCTTCCGCCGACTATACTGCAATTACTGCGGCTTATCTGTCCCCAAGAAGCAATATCCAAATTTGAACTGGAATTGGCTGTTTTAATAGAAGCCGTCAAATTGGTGGCATCAGACAAATTTTCCAGCCAAGACAAGCTGGACATGGCCGCCTCATCATTTTCCCAATCAAAAGGCGAAGAAATCAAGGCGCCGGCCGAGTTGTAATTACTATAATTTAAAGAAATGTCTGAAAATGTCGGAGTAAATGATTGATCGTTAATTACCGAAAGCTGTAAGCGATATTGCAAATAAGGGTCTTTATCATTAACACAATACGCATTGGAAACATCCAGCCCGTTCCAAAATTCATAGCAATCACTCCAGTCCGGAGCGTCGGCCATGTCAGAACTTGTTCCAGTCCTGAATTTCAAAGATGTCCTGGTGGCGTTGGTTGTGGTCCAATTAACAATATCAAAAAATCTGTTTTTAACTTGAATAATCGGAGAAACATAGGTGCCAGTAGCAATATAGCCGGCATATTCGTCCGCGCCGATATCCCAATAAGAATTTGAGGGGCGTGATTCTTTTTCTATATCATATGCAAAAGCCAAGTCGCTGTCCGCGGAAAGATCAGCTCCTTGTTCCAAAACAGGAGAGCTGTATCGCAAACGAAAATCACCGTTTTCCGGATCAATAAAAATCGTAGTAGAAGCATAAGAAGAGATATCTAAACTTCCGGAAACTGGCGCGGTGCCGGAAGCATAAGCATTGTTGGCGGATGAAGCATACCAAGGACCACTATAATCTTTGTCATTTCCATAAGCCAAATTATTCTTGATTGTCGCGCCGGTGGAATAATTCATAAGGCCGATATCGCAATAAGCCGCGGTGTTGTTGTAAATGAAAGTTTTTGTGTCCTCGTTGCCACTAGTCGTCCTGACGTTTATACCGCGACCGGCGGAAAAACCATATACTATATTATTAAAAATATAGTTAGGGGCATCAGCCTCCACATACAAATAAATACCTGATCTTATTGTACTTACGGCCGCGGCATTACCCTCTCTGACAATATTATTGCTTACAACCAAGCCGATTGCGCCATCAGCGGAATAAATCCCGTATCTGCTGCCGGCGTCAACGGTTGTTTCCTGTACCTGCAAGCCTTCTATTCTAATATATCCATTGCCAGTAGCAATATTTATAACAGTATTGGAGGTGTCAATTTTAATATTATATTTGCTATCATCCCAAACTCCGCTATGGCGTTGGCTTTCTCCGACTTCAGAAGAAAGGTAAGGAGTGAAAATTCGCAAAAAAGTGCTGGTAGCCGTTGTCCAGCCGCTAATAGAAACCGCCGTCGTATCCGTGGCGTCGCCATAGCAGGCGATGTTCCAAACTTCACCGTTAGCAACCAAGTCGCGGCCGTCAGACCAAGTATCAAAAGCAACCGGGATAGAGGCATTAACCGTACCGGATTCTGCTTCGGCCAAAGAAGTATAGGCGCGATAAACAGCCCAAGTATCATTACTTGAAGTGGTATTGGGTATGGTAGATGTGCCGGATTCGGTTCTTAAAACATAATTCTGATTGTCTGTCCTGTAATGGATAAACAAAACAGCGTCAGAGGAATCCAAAAGGTCGTTGCTATCAACATCATAAACAATAGCATCTCCAACACCAATATTATCAGGCAAACTGCCGCCGCTGAAAACCGCTTCTCCAGAAGAAGCAATACTTAAAGTAAACTCGGAGGTGCCGGAAGCGATTTCATTAATACTGCCCGCTCCGACAGAACGATAAATCGTTCGTACCGCCAATATAATCCAAAATTATATTATTATTTATAACAGAAAGATTTTCAACCGTTCCTGAAAAATCAGAATCAGAAGTGTGTTGAAAACTGGAAGATGTCGAGGTTAAAAATAAACTTTCTTCACCGTATCTCTCAGCTCTATAGTTGCCCATAATTTCTTCTTCCGAAAGAACAGTATTATAAACGCGAACTTCATCAATCAAGCCTTTAAAATTTTCCTCGCCGCTGGAATTATACCCCCCTCCTTCGGTTGAACCGTATGAATTTCCAATCAACAGCGGCAAAGAATTGGTTGCCGCCAAGCCGGAATAGGAACTGCTGGCCGCAAGAACGCCATCAACATACATTTTTAAAACCGAACCGTCGAAACTGGCGGATATTTGAGTGTAATCGTCGCCGATGGTTGAGCCGGAATAAACGCTTTTACCAGATCCGTAAATATATGCCGTACCCCAATGGCCGGTAAAAAGTTTTCCATCATAAACAGAAACAGAGTGAGTGTTTGATTGGCCACTAGAACCAACTTGCGTCCAAGTTGTACCGCCATCATAACGATAGAGAACACCATTAACTCCGGTATATAACTTTCCATTATAAACAGCCATCGCATCACCATAACTATTAGAGCAAGAAGTTCCTCCAATATTACCTGCCAACACCGCATCAGTACCGTTATAGCTATAAATGTCGCAATTCCCTGTATTTAATTGTAAATAAAGCTTATTATCATAAACGGCCATTTTAATAACCCGATAATTTGGCAGATCTAAAACCGTGGTCCAGGTTGTGCCGCCGTCATAACGGTAGACAAGACCGTTAACCCCGCCGGCATAAAGATTCCCTTTATAAACTATAAAATAAAGATAATCAGTGCCCAAATTGCCACTTACAATTGTCCAAGTCTCTCCACCGTCATAACGTCGGACATAACTTCCCGAAACCATATATAATTTCCCTTCATAAACAATACTGCCAAAAACGCCAAGGCCGCTTGTTCTTACCGGCGTCCAAGACGTGCCGCCGTCATAACGCCAAGCATTGCCATTATTGCCGTTTAAATAAGCAAAATCGTAAAGCTTTTCATCAAAAACAGTGAGAGAGTTGTTAAAACCGTTTCCGGCCGGTTCGCCGGGAACCGGGGTTCCGACATTAACCCAGCTGGTTCCGCCGTTATAATAAGCCACTTGTCCATGCCAACCGCTTAAATAATATTTACCGTTATAAACAGCCGCCGCGGGCAATCTGGCGCCGCTGGGAACACTGCCGCCGCTTACATAGCTGCTGCTGCTTCCGATAACGGAAAAATAAGCCTGATCATTGGAATCTATGCCGAGTTTATAGCTTCCTTTATCAACAATCGTCTGATAACGATTGTCCTCCTCTTTTTTGACCCAAGCGCTTATTGTAAAATTATCGGTTAAATAAAGAGAGTTGTCGTCAAGCACTTCAACGTAATCTTCATCACCATCAAGGAGCAAAGCCTGATCTTGCACGCCGTCATCATAAGTCGGAGAACCGGAAACCGTGCCATTATTAGAACCGAAATCATCGTCAGCGTCGCCGTTAAAAGACCAATAGGAGACCAAACTGGTAGTAGAAACCTTAGATGAAAAACCAATATTAGTGGAAGAAGAGTAATTTATCCAAGAATCATAATTATTGGAATAAACAGCTGTGGTTGAAGTGGCTTCTCCTGTCCAAAGAGTTTGAACCCAAGAAAAGAAAGCCGCGCCGGAAATGTGAAATGTCAAAACGAATATAACAAAAAATAGGCCGATACCTAAAAATAATATCGACAGACCATGGCTTCGATTTCTACTCTCTTTTTCGTGCATTTTAAAGTCTTTTAATCTTCAATAATTATACCATACCTTTAATTATTTTAAAATGGTCCAAAAAATATTTGTCGAAAAGACAAAATTTATAATGTCTTTATCTTTATTTTAACTATTTAAAATGGGTTTTAAAAAATAAAAAACAGATTTCTTCAATCTGCTTTTTATTTCGATGGTTATATTCTGAAAGTTATCAACAGCCTAATTATTCTTTTATTCCGTTCAAGTCAACATCATAAAGCATTCTTTCTTGGATGTGTTTGTAATCAAGAAGTTCTTCGTCTTTAAACCAAATTTTTATTTCCTTGGCGGATTCTTCTGGGTTGCCGGAAGCGTGGATCAAATTGCGAACGCTTCTTTGATCAACATCGGCCAACTGATAAGAATCAATGGTCAAATCACCGCGGATTGTGCCGACATCGGAAGATAAAGGTTCGGTCGCGCCGGTGATTTTGCGAACAATCGCGCAGGCCTGGTTACCTTCCCAAACCATGCAGAAAACCGGACCGGAAGACAGATATTTGGCGTTGGATTTCAAAACCGCCCAACCGTTGTCTTTATTTGTAGCGTAAGGAGATTGCAGGCCTTTTTTTTCATAAGCCGCGCGGGCTTTGGCGCCGACATTTTCCAGCCATTCGTCGCCGCCGACTTCGTAATAATGCTTGACCGCAAATTCTTCGGTCGGAATGACCATTTTAGCGGCGACCATTTTCAGGCCGGTGCGTTCGTAGCGGCCGATAATGTCGCCGATCAGCGAACGCTGGATGCCGTCCGGTTTGATAATAACTAAAGTTCTTTCTCTTTTGACAATCGCCATAGAAGTTGATGCTAATAAATTAATATTTTTCTTTTTATTATATTATATTAAAGAAAATAAAAAAGCAAGATCAAAATTGATTTATTTTTAAATATATTATATAATTACAATATTGTCCGTCGATTTTCAAATAGAGAGGAGCTAAAATAATTTAGTATCGGTGGATTTTGTTCATTTTAATTAATTTTACATTAACACTCAAATTTAAATTTTAAAGGAGGTAAGCGATGGGAAGGTTGTCGTTTAAAGTTTCTTTCATGGTGGTTGTGTCGATTTTTGTCTTCTCTGTAAATGTCATAGCCAGTTGGGGTCCGCAACAGCAGCAAGTAATACAACCCAATGCAAATTGTACGGCATATTTCATTCCAGGCGTTGCTGGCAATCATCAAATAGAATTTTTAAACCAGTGGGATGTGTACAATGGCGGTTCCATGCTTTCTTACTGGGGCAGTTCTAATGATATCGGAAACTGGCACTACTGGACAACCAGTGATGTTTTGTGCAGAACTCGATATCAGAATCTTTATGCTGGAAGTGATGATATTATTTTTAAGTTTGTTTTTGTAAACACGACCGATAATCCGGTGGAATTCTTCTGGAGATTTTATACTGATTAAATAAAAATCAGGAATAATTAATCCGGCTTCGCTATTTCTTTGCGAAGCCGGATTAAAACTTATATTATTCAGAATAACTTTGCTAAATTTAATAATTTATAATATAATTAAACAAAAATTTATGAAAAAATCTTTGTTATTTCTATTAATAAACGCTGGAATTATCTTAGCCGTAAACACATTATATGTGTTAAATAATGTACCTTCGGATGGAAGGTGGATGTTTCAAATTTTTATAACAAGCTCATTTTTTGTTTTGTATTTGTTAATTTTATTTTTTGCAAAAATGATAGTCAAAGGCAGTAATGGGCATTTATTTATTTCATTTTTTAATATCGTATTAATGTTGATTTTTGTGATGTTTGCAAAAAAAATAGAGGCATTTTTCCAGTATAATGATTCTTTATATATACAATATATATCAATGGCACCTTATATAATTTTCTTTGGAGCGGGAATTTTTGCTTACATTATATTGGAATTAATATTTAAAATTTTGCGAAATAAAAATCTCCTAAAAAAAGACTCTACTATTTAGTTTATTTCTCGGTTTTAATTCTCAACTCCCATTTATCATTAAAACAAAAACAATCCTTGGGAAAGGGTTGTTTTTGTTAATACGTGAACTAACCGCATTTATTGCAGATATCTCTACCTTATGTTTATAATATAAAATAGAATTTAATCCTAAACAAACATGGCGAAATTAAAAATAATAAATTTAAAGAACGAAAAACAATTTGATGATTTCTTAAGTCTGTACAAAAATAGTCAACACCATAAATTAAGCAAAAAAGTCGCGGAACAATTGAGAAATGATTTTTTTAAAAATAAATTATTCAAAATTATCATCGGGTATATTGATTCTGAAATTGCCGGATTTATTATTCTTATTGACTCTTATTCAAGCACTTTCGCAAAAAAGACCTGTTATATTGAAGAATTCTATATCAAGCAAGCGCTGCAGAATCAAGGTTTTGGCAGACAATTTTTTCAATATTTAATAAAATACGCCCGAAAAAATAAATACATCAGGCTTGAATGGAGCACGCAAAAAAATAACAAAAAAGCTGTTGATTTTTACAAAAAGTATAATCCGGATAATAATTGGTTATTTTACAAACTTAATCTTTAATTCCCCGTTCACATTTCTCATTCTTATAAGTCCGTTAAAATCCGTGCGCAGAATTTCCGCGCCGGCTTTTTTTATTCTGTAAAGCGCTTCGTCGGACGGCAAGCCGTAGAAATTATCCGCGCCGACAGAAATAACAGCTTCCTCCGGTTTGGCGGTTTCCAAAAACTCCAAAGACGAAGCGGAATTGGAACCGTGGTGGCCGACTTTTAAAACATCTACATCTTCAATCAAATTATTTTCCAGCAAAGCTTTTTCCGCGTCCTGTCCGGCGTCGCCCATAAAAAGAAATTTCGCGCCGCAATCCAATTCCGCAACCAAGGACATTTCGTTGGCGTCATTTTTGGGCGCGCCGAAAAATGCCGGATTGAAAATTTCCAAAACGCAATTTTCGCCGAGAATTATTTTTTCCGTCGCCGGCGCGGTTTTTAAATTCGGCGTTTCCGCCCGGGCGGATTCCAAAAAATATAGATAGTCCTCGTCCGTGCTGGAAGCCGAACCGATAATGATATTCTCAATTTGGTAGCGTTTGAAAACTTCCGGCAAGCCGACAAAATGATCGGAATGCGGATGAGTGAGAATTACCAAATCAATTTTTCTGTCCCAAAAAGGCATTGCCTCACCCAAGCCCTGGACAACCGCGGCGCGCGTCGGTCCGCCGTCAATCAAAATATTCTGGCCGGCCGGAGTTCTGATAAATATCGCATCGCCCTGCCCGACATCTAAAAAATCCACCTCCAGAAATTGCGCTCTTGGCTGAAAAATAAAAAATAGCGCCGCAACCAATAGCACCCAAACTAAAAATAAAAATAAATACGCCCGCAGTTTTTTGTTCATGATTTGAAACTATATTCCCGCCTCCGCGGGAATGACAACTAATATTTATTATAACAAAAAAACGCCGGAACTACTCCAGCGATCTTACTCAAAATTGTTGCGGACGCTCTTCGTTGTCCAATTTAATGGCCAAAGCCAAAATCATAAGAGCATTACGCACTCTAAGACTCATGCCGCCACCAAATCCATCTCTGAATCGCAAATATCCTCTATCACTTTTACTCGTCCTAACACCAATATCACCAACTTGATCGGAAAAAGCAACTTCAATAATTCCGTCCAATTCACCGTCGCAATCATCGTGGATTCTAGTATAGGCTTCTTCAGCTGACAACTCTGGAATCCAAAAAAAATTATTAAGAACGCGCAAAACATCTTTATTAAGTCTTTCTTGAGAAGGAACTTGTGCCATAATAACCCTCCATTATTTTATTGTTTGTTGGCAATACAAAATTATCACACAAAAACTTAAAAGTCAAAACAAAAAACGCCCAGATTGCGGGCGCTTTTGTGAAAAAGGATTATTTTTTGGAAGCGTTCAGACTCAACTGCAAGCGGGACTTTCGGCGGGCGGCGGTGTTTTTCTTAATAACTCCCTTGCGCGCGGCTTTGTCCAAAGTCTTTAAAGCCTTCCTCACTAATTCCTCGGCAGCTTTATCTTTGGCAATGATCGCTTTGCGGCTCTTCTTAACAGCATCTTTCATATTATCTTTAACCGCAACATTAAAAGCGCGGCGACGAGTCGCTTTTCTCAATTCTTTTTTAGCTGATTTTATATTCGGCATATTTTTTAAATTTAAAATTTAAATCACAAAATTAAAATTTTATAAATAATAAATCAAATTGTCGGGGTACCGAGACTCGAACTCGGAACCTTCTGCTCCCAAAGCAGACGCCATAGCCAATTAGGCCATACCCCGTCGGCCGATTGGCGATTTACGAATTGCGATTTTCGATTTAATAAATCGGAAATCTAAAATCAAAAATCGTAATTCGGCATGTGCCGAGGGTGAGAATCGGACTCACGACACAGCGATTTTCAGTCGCTTGCTCTACCACTGAGCTACCTCGGCCAACTTGATTTGCGAGTTTTGATTTTGGATTTACGATTTGTCTCTTTTGAAAAAAACTCTCTAAAAACAAACAAATCGGAAATCTGAAATCGTCAATCGGAAATCGGCTTGTTGCGGGGGCCGGATTCGAACCGGCGACCTCCGGGTTATGGGCCCGACGAGCTGCCAACTGCTCTACCCCGCGATATTTTTTAACTCGGTGGGCAATAGAGGAGTTGAACCTCTGACCTCGTCATTATCAGTGACGCGCTCTAACCAACTGAGCTAATTGCCCAAGATTTTAGAAACTCTTTGCCACAACCGGATTTCCAATATTTTTATCTTTTTCTGGCTTCTACTCTTGTTTCTTTTTCTTCTATTTTAAATATCCTAATTATTTTTTTATTTTTTGTGGTTTTTGTATGTCCTCTTTTATTCTTCTATCCAAATCATCAGTCATGCCTATATAACAAAAAAAGCCCCCATAAAGCTATTAGTAATATAACAAAAGATTTTTAAAAAAGCAAGGGGGTTTGACAATAACTAAATTTTATTGCTATTTACCAAATAATTCTTTAACCCAAACTCGTAACAACCGATTCTAAAATTTTACTATTTCTTTAAGTTCTTCCTCCTTGCGGAACGGTCCGATGGCAGCCAAATTCAACTTTTCATTCTTAAATATTTCTCTAGCTACCCGGCGCAAATCTTCCGGCTTTACGGCATTTAAACGCTTAAAATACTCCTCGGGCGAAATAACTTTATCCTTCATCACTACCTGTCTCGCATACCAATTAGCGACATTATCAGATTCCTCAAAACTTATAACCGTTCTGCCTTTTATCATATCTTTGGCGCGTTTTAATTCTTCATTAGAAACTAAGCGTGAACACATTTTTTTGTACTCAGCTAAAATAACTTTTATCGCCTCGTCCTTTTTTTCTGTCGGAACACCCGCATAAGTAACCAAATAACCAGTATCTGTATAAAATTCGCATGAAGAGTGGACAGAATAAGCCAAACCTCGCTTCTCGCGAACCTCCGTAAATAAACGCGAGCTCATTGATCCGCCCAAAATCACTGATAATAACTTTAAAATTATTTTATCAGGATGATAATTGTCGAAAGCGCGAACACCAATAGCCAAATTTGTTTGATCGCCTTCTTTGTAATGAATTTTTACCGACGGAATCTTCTGATCTTCAATGGTTTTTTCTTTATCCTTAAAAAAAGTTTTCCTTACGCCGGAAAAATATTTCTCCGCTAATTTTTCAATTTTGGAATTAATACCACCGGCCAAGCACAAAACCCCCGAATCTGTTCCATATTGCGCCTGAAAATAATCCAAAAAATCTTTGCGTTTAAATTTCTTAATATTCTCTTTCGGTCCGGCAATATCCCAGCCGGCCGGCGAGTCGCCATAGAGACAAGATTCAAAAACATCCTCAATATACATAATTGGGTTTTGGCGGTACATATTAATCTCTTCAATAATCACTCCTTTTTCGCGATCAATATCAACTTGGGATAAGCGAGAATTCAAAACCATATCGGAAATAATCTCCATAGCTGATTCAATTTTATTGCTGTCAACTTTCATATAATAGGCGGTAGTTTCCTT
Source organism: uncultured Gammaproteobacteria bacterium (assembly GCA_964486475.1). Lineage (GTDB taxonomy): Bacteria > Patescibacteriota > Patescibacteriia > Patescibacteriales > WJLG01 > JBAZHE01. Next base: position 15,317 of record CAZALZ010000014.1, read on the forward strand.
TGAAGTAAAGGCATTGTATTCTCCGCCCAAAGCGTCCATATCCTGAGAAACTTTCAGGGCGTTTGGTCTTTTTTTTGTACCCTTAAAAAGCATATGCTCCACAAAATGACTCAAGCCGTTTTGGGCGCGAGTTTCGTATTTTGAGCCGGTTCCATACACTATCAAAACCGTTGTGGTCTTGGCTCCGGCAATCGGCGCAGACAAAAAGCGCAAACCGTTCTTTAAATTTTTTATTTTAAACTCGTTTTTATTTTTTTTAAGATTTGATTTCATATAATTTAGTGTAATTGTTTTTAATAATAATTCCGGCGATTAACCAAAAAAATATCACTCCGAAATGCAACGACCAAAGCCAATGATCCAGCGCCATTATTATACACGACATCGATAAAACAGACAAGCCTAAAATATTTTTATTTTTAAGACTTTGCCAAAAAAGATAAGCCAAAAAAAATAAAAAAAACAACAAGCCGGCAAAACCGATTTCTGCCCAAATCAACAAAAATACATTATGCACCGGCTGAAAATAATACCAAGGCGAACTTTCTTTTTCTTCAGCTAAAACAACCGTATAATTACCAAGACCGCGCGGTTTAACCCAATTTTCTTTAAGCATTTTTTCGGCATCTTCCAGATACATTCGGCGTTCGGAGATTGATTTTATTTCTAATCTTTCGGCTCCGCCGGCGCGCGTAATAAATAAATTTTGATAGTTGAAAAATATTACACCAAAAACCGCCGCGGCCAAAAAAATTATTCCGCCCAAACGCTTAAGCGCCGGCCAATTTTTTTTAAAAAAATTAAAAGACGCAAAAATAAAAAATCCGGCCGCGAAAGACAGCCAAGCGGCGCGGCTAAAAGACAACAACAGCGCCGAAAATAGAACAATGAATAATAAATAATAAATAATAACTTTATAATTGGTTTTTTTATTTTCACGTTGGTTGTTAATAATCGCAAAAATTAAAAAAATCAATCCGACTGCCATCACACCGCCTAAAATATTCGGATGCGGAAATGAACCGTAAGTGCGCAACCAACGCTCAGCGGTTCCATCCGCACCGGAAGTTTCAACTACCGACGAGCCTGGTTTGGCCGCCTGATGTTCGGCCAGCCCAAGCCATTTTTCAGCAAAAGTCGATTGCGTAAAAAATTGATGCAACGCTAAAATTCCCGACAAAAACAATCCGGCAAGAAAAGCTCCAGCCGCTTTTTTCTTGTCAAAAGGCATTTTTACAACCAGCCAAAACAGCCCGATTCCCAACAAAAATATTCCATATCTGTACGCGGCAAGAATTTTATCCGGTGCGAAAAATACGGAAATGAAAGCGGCCAATTCCAAACAAGATAAAATAACCAATAATATAATTCTGCCCGGAAATGGCAGCTGAAAGCCTAAAAAATTTTTGGAAATAGAATTCTTTTCCTTAAAAATTTTATTTGCAAAAAATAAAATCAATAGCGCAACCAATAAAATATCCGTCCCGAAAAGCCCGATTGTCCAATAATCAACCGGCTGATTTTCTTTGTATAATCCCGGGCGCAAAATCAGCTGAGTTTGCCAAGGCAGAAAAAAAAGAAGCAAACAAAAACCGTATTCAATTAAACTTGAAATTTGAAATTTGAAATTTTTAAATTCTCTAAACATTTTACGCTATGTCATTCCCGCGGAGGCGGGAATCCAAAATTTTTAATTTTTCTCCATAAGTCGAGCGGATTTAATTTTTAATTGCTCGCGAAAATATTCTCTTCTGTCATTCTCGTGGAATTTTAGAATATTATCAGAAATAACAACTCCCACATTCCCCTCCCGGGGATGGGTGGTCTCGCCGCCAGTCTCGCGAAGCGGACTGCGGCGGTTTGACATTTTGCTTAGCTGAATTTTGCGCGCGACTCTTTCCAAAAAATTCCCGACAAAACCGCCGAACCATACGGAATTTATTTTCTTCCAAAAAACGGAAAAAAAATTATCTTTTATCTTTTTAGTTTCATTTGTCTCGTTCGGAAAAATATTCGGGAAAAAATTCTTAATCCAGAAATTCACCTGCCAGAATTTTTCGTAAATTCCGCCGATGTCGTAAATCGGCTGCAAGAAGCCCAGCCAATAGCAGAAATACGGATCGTCCACACTTTTATCATCAGATTTTTTTAACGTTAAACTTTCCAAATTTAAATTATCCTCGGTAATATAAAAACTCAAACAAATTCGGTCGGCAATTTTTTTGCCGTGCCGGCGCAAGCGGAAAATATGCAAAGCGATTGTTGCTAAAGCACGCGCGAGCCACATCCGGTTTTTTTCTATAATTATAAAAAAATCAATATCAGAATCTTTGGTATAATAAAAATTATTGCAGATCGCCGCCATTTTTACGCCAGGGACAAATCTTAAAATCCTCGCGGCTTTTTGCGCGACCTTGAATTTCTTTTCTGATAATTTAAAAAAATCTCGCCTTTTTTCAATTAATTTTTCTCCATTGTTTAAAAAATAAAATCCATTTTTCTCTGTCATTCCGAGTGTGGCGGAGCGCAACAAGGAATCTGCCTCAATCCTGCGTGCGACAACTTTATCTGTGGCAATTTGATTTTTCATCAAGTTATTATAATCCTCCTTAATAGATTTCTCACTCTTCGCTGCTTCATTCGAAATGACAACAGAATGCAATTCCGCCTCCACGCCTAAAAACCGCCAAATTTCCATGGTAGTGGGAGGATAATCGAAAATATCCAGAAAAATCAAGGGTTTTAAAATATCTTCGTTCTTAACCATTGAAAAATAATTTTAAAATCACAAATCCAATTTTTAAAATAAACTAAAAAAAATACAATTTAAAATTTTTATTTTGAGATTTATTTTAAAATTGAAATTTGAAACTTTATTCTTCTTTCGGTCTTTCCAGTTCCAACACTTCCATGCTTGATTTACCATCAGTTATTTTCACTACATCCTTATCGATCTTCTTCAGCTCCTTATAGGCCGTATTATAATGATTCACGGTCGTGGACAGCGAATTGCCGAGTTTTTTAAAATATTCTTCATAAGATAAAATATGCCGGCCGAGCTTTTCCACATTAGCTTGAATTTCCTTGGCCGTCTCCTCTATTTTCATTGATCTCAAACCCTGCAAAACCGTCTGCAAATAAGCGTAAAAAGATGTCGGAGAAACTATCACAACATGATAAGCTCCGGCCGCACGCTGTATCAAACTATTTGTGTCTTCATTCTGCATAGCGCCGACTTTATTAATCAGCAAATCGTAATAAATCGATTCGTGCGGAATGAACATAAACGCAAAATCCATAGTTCCTTCTTCCGGCTTGATATATTTTGACGTTTCTTTGATTCTTAATTTTAGATCATTCACAAAAACTTTTTCCAAACGCTCTTTTTCCGCCGGATTTTTTTCTTCGGTCAGGCGGTTATAATTCTCCAAAGAAAATTTGGAATCGATCGGAATGATTTTTTTATCGACAAAAATAGCGGCATCAACAATGTCGCCGTTTTTAAATTTGTACTGCATCTCGTAAGAACCGGGCGGCAAAACATTTTTCAGAATCGTTTCCAAATAATACTCGCCCAAAATTCCGCGCTGTTTGGGATTTTTTAAAATGTCCTGTAAGTTCTGCAGCTGCGAAGAAAAATTCACAACTTGCTTATTGGTTTCATCAAGTTTGGCCAATTTTTCGGAAACTTCGGCGATGACTTTTTGCGACTGCGCGTGCATTTCCATCATCATTTTGTTGGCCTGGCCAGTTACGCCCTGCATCAAACCGGCTGTTTTGCCGAATTGATCTTGCGTTGTTTTATAAGCTTCGGATAATTTTGTGTCGACGGCTTTGCGCAATTCCTCGTTTTGCAGAGACAGCGAAGACACTCTTTCCAATAAAGCAACCAATTTTTCACCATCTTCATTTTTATTGTCTTTTTTCTGAAGTAAAATAAAAATAACAACGGCCAAGCCAACTAAAATCAAAATCGCAAAAAAATAATTCAGCATAATCTTATTGAAATATTTTTAAATAAAATTCCCGCAAAAGTTTGGCGTCGTCCAAGGCGTGGTGTTCGCGATATTTTTTCCAATCAATTCCCATTTTATCAAACAAGCCGCTTTTATCGCCTTCGCCGAAAGTTCCCGGGTCAAAGCCGCGAGCAAAACACATGGAAGCGATATCTATCGGCCGCCAATTAAAAACACCACTCTCTTTATCGTTGCCGATAATTTTTTTTAAATAAACGGCGTCATAACCGGAAACATAAGAAACCAAAAACGGCTTTTTATTTCCGGCGAAATTTTTTATCTTTTCCAGAGCTTCTTTCTCGGAAATTTTTTCGCCGATTAAGAACGGCAAAACATGCTCCTTGACCCAAAGGTCGGCCGCGCCGTCAAATTCCAATTCAAAATAAAGTTCTTCACCGTTCGGCTTGACCATTCCGACAGACAGCAATTTTCCTTTTTCCGGATCAAGCGAAGAAAATTCCGAGTCATAAAAAATAACATTATCCGAAAAAATTTTCGGCGCCGCCTCCTTTAATTTTTGGATTTCAACAAATGACATGGTTTATAAATTTTTAAAAATAATTTGCCGCCACTACCTGCCAAGCAGACAGGTGAGCGGCGGAATTTCAAGCGCCGCAGCAGCGCTTATATTTTTTCCCGCTACCGCAGGGGCAAAGATCGTTGCGGCCGACTTTTTCACCTGAAGCATCGCGGGCAACCTGCCTGACAGCATCAACCCGATTGGAAGAAGAAGAGCTTTCGGAAGTTTTCGACGGAGCGGAAAATTCACGGGCGCGGGCGGCGATGGAAGGCGCGATAATGGAAGCGGCTAAATCTTCCACGGCGCTTAGTTTGAAGATTCCATAGACAACCTCCTTTTGGATCATGGTGTTCAAATCCGAAAACATTCTGTAAGCCTCTTTTTTGTATTCAACCAACGGATCGCGCTGGCCATATCCCTGCCAGCCGATGCCACGGCGCATATAATCCATTGAATCAATATGCTCAATCCAGAGAGTATCGATTGAACGCAATAAAATATTTTTTTCCAAATCGCTCCAATCCATTCCGGCTTGCAGATATTTTTCCGCCATCCTCTCATAAGCTTCTTTGGCCAAACCAAATAAATGCTCTATTATTTTGGTGCGCGCGGCGGCCTTATCCGCCTTCTCTTTGCCGGCAATTTCAATAATTTGTTTCTTCATTAAGCTGGTCGCCGGAAAAATCGTATTGGCGGTTTCATAAATTTCCTGCAAATTCCAATCCTTAGCGTCATCGGCGGCCGTATGAAAAGAAACTACTTGTTCCAACTCATTATTAACCGCTTCCAAAACAAAATCTTTTAACTTTTCCTTTTCCTTTTTCGCCTTGTTTAAAATTTCATTACGGCGCCGATAAATCGATTCGCGATGCTTATTAACGACATCGTCATATTCCAATAAATGCTTGCGCATATCGAAATTATTAGCTTCGACTTTTTTCTGCGCTTTTTCTACGGAACCGGTAACCAATTTATTTTCTATCGGCATGTCTTCTGGCAGTTGCAAAGTTTTCATTAAGCCCTTTAAACGCTCGCCGCCGAAAATGCGCATCAAATCATCTTCACAGGAAAGATAAAAACGCGATTCGCCCGGGTCGCCTTGGCGTCCGGCGCGGCCGCGCAGCTGATTGTCAATGCGGCGAGATTCATGGCGTTCCGTGCCGATAACGCATAAGCCGCCCAAAGCTTTAACTTCTTCATGATCTTCTTTCCAAGCTTCAATATCTTCCGGCGTTGCATCGTTTTCCAGTTGACCTCCTAAGATAATATCAACACCGCGGCCGGCCATATTAGTTGCAACCGTAATCGCACCTTTGCGTCCGGCATCAGCCAAAATACGGGCTTCTTTCTCATGATTTTTGGCGTTCAGCACCTGTGGCTCCAAACCGTTTCGCCTCATTATTTCAGCCAAAACTTCATTTTTTTCAATGGAAATTGTACCGATTAAAACAGGCTGCCCGGCCTCGTGGCGCTTTTTCACATCGGCCGCCACCGCTTCAAACTTGCCATTCTCCGTACGATAAATAAAATCATTCAAATCTTTTCTTAAAATCGGCTTGTTGGTCGGAATGGAAACAACTTCCAGTTTGTATATTTTAGAAAATTCCTCGGCTTCGGTCGCGGCGGTTCCGGTCATACCGGCGAGCTTGTCGTACATTCTGAAATAATTCTGGAAAGTAACCGTTGCCAAAGTCTGAGATTCGCGCTGAACCTTGACGCCTTCTTTCGCTTCAATCGCCTGATGCAAGCCCTCGCTATAACGGCGACCCGGCATTAAACGTCCGGTGAATTCATCAACAATTATTATTTCTCCGTCTTTGTTGACATAATCGCGGCCTTCTTTAAAAAGCACTTGGGCGCGCAAAGCCTGTTCAATGTGATGAACTTCGGAAATTCCTTTTTCCACATAAATATTTCCGACTCCCAGCCAATCCTCTATTTTCTGGATGCCTTCGTCGGTCAAAGTGGCGGCGCGCAATTTTTCGTCCACGTTATAATCTTCATTCTCTTTGAGCCGTCTGACAAGTTCGGCGAATTTGGAATATTTATCGGTTGATTCCGCGGCCGGGCCGGAGATTATCAGCGGTGTTCGCGCTTCATCGATCAAAATGGAATCAACTTCATCAACGATGGCATAATTAAATCCGCGCTGAACTTTGTCATTGGAATTCAAAACCATATTGTCGCGCAGATAATCAAAGCCGAATTCGTTGTTGGTGCCGTAGACAATGTCGCATTTATAGACCTCCTGGCGCGAAGACGGTTTCAGATGTTTTAAACGCTCGTCATATTGCGACTCTTCAATATATTTGGCGTCATAAACATACTGGTTGTAATTGACAATCACGCCGGTCGTAAGTCCCAAAAATTCAAAAACCGGCGCCATCCAACCAGCGCCGACGCGCGACAAATAGTCGTTGACTGTTACCAGCTGAACGCCTTTTCCGGTCAAAGCGTTCAAATACAAAGACAAAGTGGCAACTAAAGTTTTTCCTTCGCCGGTTTTCATTTCCGCAATTTGGCCGCGATGGAGAACCACGCCGCCGATCAATTGAACATCAAAATGCCGCTGGCCGATGACTCTTTTGGCAGCTTCGCGGATTGCCGCGAAAGCATCCGGTAAAATCTCATCAAGTTTAATTTTTATTTCCTCTTTTGAAAGCTTTGAACAATCGCCAAGACGTTCTTTCAAAACTTCTGTTTGCCTGCCGAGATCTTCATCGGACATCGGTTGATATTTTTCTTCCAGTTTATTTATCTGCTCGACTATCGGACGAATATCCTTGATTATTTTTTCATTCGGATCACCGAAAATTTTTGTTAATATAGACATGGTAAAATTTTTAATTTTGTAATTTTAAATAAATCTTAAATTTAAATTTTTAAACATTATACATTAAAAAATTATTTAAAAATTTAAAAATTAGAAAATTCTGATTATTCTCTTTTTTTCTCCTTGTATTTTATAATCACTTGTTCCATGTGATCTTTAACTTTATCAATCGCCTTGTACATGTCTTCTTCTGTTTTTTCAACACGCAACAAATCACCGCCAAGATTAAGATTCATCTCGGCGCGGAAAATTTCGCCGGAATGGGAATGGGAAGCTTTTTCAATCTCAAAATGGCAATTAATTATGGGGAGATTGGCAAGAAATTTTTCCAGCATATCGACTTTTTCCTGAATGTAACCGCGGATAGCGTCAGTCATTTCCAACTTAGAGGATTTAATTTGGATTTGCATAGTTTTTGTAATTATTAATATTTATATGCTAATACGCAAACTTTCGGCGAAACTGGTAAAATTAATATTTTCTTTAATAATTTTACCGCAAAAAAAATCAAAAGTCAATTAAAAAATCCGCTAATAACAGCGGAATTTTATTTAGAGGTTATCATACCTTATCATTTTATTGCTTTCGTCAAAATAGAATCTCATATGGACATACTCGCCGGAGAGGAGCCGCAGCAACCAATATTTATCGTCCTCCCACATTTTATCCAGCGGCAGCTCGTTGGCAGAAAACCATTTCAATTCTCCCTCACCGGTGTTTCGCGAGTTGCCGTGCCATTTTTTAACAACAAAAACATGAGTTAACATATTAGAATTTTGATTCTGGTAAATAAACTCAATTTCGCCGCGTTTTTCCAATTCTTCAACAACAATTTCTGTCTCTTCTAGAATTTCTCTCTTAGCTGATTCTTTGGTCGTTTCGCCTGCTTGTAATTTTCCGCCCGGGCCGTTCCATTTTCCTTTGCCAAATCCTCGCGCCTTTTTCTGTAAGAGAACTTCACCGCGATCGTTTAGAATATAATTTATATTGGCAGTGCAAGAAAAACTCATTTTATAATTTATACCTTAAATCCTTTTTTCATTTCCCGATCTTCTTCCTGGCGCTTTTCTTCTATAACTTCCTTGGCTTTGGCGCGCAACTCTTTGGCGTCCATATCATTCAGCTCAGCCGCGCGCTTGGACAAATATTCCTTCTCATTAAGCTTCGGATCTTCTATAACCTCAGACAGAAGAACATCAAGAATCGTGCCGATCTTCGGCGATGGTTCTATTTTTAAAATTTCCATCAAATCAGTGCCGTTTATTTTCAGCATTTTCACCGAAACAGGATCATTCTGCACGCGTTCAAACATATATTGCAAATGGCGCAATTTGTACGGTTCGGCTTTCGGCGTGCCGGAGCCGAGGCGGTCGGCAATGCGCAAATCAATCAAGTCTTTCAAATTCTCTTTGCCGACTTTTTTTATCAAGCGGCGGACCGAAGCGGCCGTAACTTCGCCGACATTGTAATAAAACATATGATGGCGAACTAAATTAACGATACGCTCGGTATCTTCGGTGGAAAATTTCAAACTGCGGCACAAACGGTTGGCCATGCGCGCGCCGACATATTCATGATTATAAAAAGTCGCAATGCCATTGATAATTTTTTTGGTTTTTGGTTTGCCGATATCGTGAATTAAAGCGGCAAACCGCACCTGCCATTCCTTGTTCGGGCAATGTTTGAGCGACAAAACGCCGTGTTCAAAAACAGTATAGATATGATGGCGGCTTTGTTCTATTCCAACCCCCTGCTCCAATTCCGGAATTATATATTGCAATAATTTCGTGTCGTGCAAAGCCATTATTCCATCATAAGGGCGGTCGGATTTGAGAATTTTTATCAGCTCGGTGGCAACGCGTTCGCGGGCAATGAATTTTAAGGCGCCGGCCATTTTAACGATCGCTCGATCGGTTTTTTCTTCAATCTTAAAACCTAATTGCGCCGAGAATCTGATGGCGCGCATCATTCTTAAAGAATCTTCCCTAAAACGATCATACGGTTCGCCGACCGCGCGGATTGCTTTTTTATCTATGTCTTTTACCCCGCCGAATAAATCTATTATTTCATAACCGTTTTTCGCGACAATAAATTTCTTCAAATCTTCTTCGATCGGCAATTTGCTTTTTTCACTGCGCATTGCCAAAGCGTTTATAGTAAAATCACGGCGCGCCAAATCAGTGTCAACATCTTTTTCAAACTTAACCTCATCCGGACGGCGGCGATCAGAATATTCCTGTTCACTGCGGTAAGTCGTTATTTCGATTGCATCCAATGTCTCGCCAGCTTCATTTTTTATCGGCAAGATTACCGTGCCGAAATCATTCTCATAATGCGCCTCTGGAAAAATCTTTAGCATCTCTTCCGGCAAGGAATCAGTCGTCAGATCCCAATCATTCGGTTCCTTACCCATTAATAAATCACGCACGCAACCGCCAACTATCCAGGCTTCGTTATTATTCTCTTCTAACTTATTTATTGTTTCTTCTAAATATTTAGGAATTTGCATAACTTTTTTTGATGTCATTCTCGCGAAAGCGGGAATCTAGGATTATTTCAAGTAAATATAAGCTATTTGGGCTTGAACTTTTTCCGGCTTATCGCGACGAAATGAAAAATATTTTTTCTCGCAATAAGTACATTCTGGATTTATTTTTATATTTTTATCTTTTATTCCATCATCCTTGAGCTGAGCTTCAACAATTCCAGCTAAGTCAACAAATTTTTTGTTTCTCCTTTTTATTATAAATCTTGAAAAATTTTTAAACTCTTCAATTCTTTCCCGTCCAATCTCAAAATGACATTTTTTTATATGCGGACCAATATAAACAAAAATATCCTTTGGATTAGAAGAAAAATTTTTAATCATACTTTTAACCATGGCGCTGGCAGCATTTTTTAAAACTCCTTTATAGCCGGCATGGAGCATTCCAATAACCTTTTTATTCTTGCCAAAAAAATAAATTGGTAAACAATCAGCAGCAGTAATAGAAAGAATTAAATTTTTATCTTTTGTTATTAGTCCATCATAACCGGAAAAAATCTTTCCTTTATCTTTTTTGTCTACAATGGCAATCTTCTTCCCGTGGACAAGTTTGCAAGAAACAAGATTTTTACAAGGTAAACCGACCTTTTTAAAAAATTTTTCTCTATTATCAGAAGCTATACTATCATTTTCATCTTCATGAAATTTCATGTTGCCGTCAATTGCTCTGGAAAATCCTAACGTTAATTTTTTTCTGTTGATTTTCATGGATTTATTCTTCTGATATTTAAAATTCTTTACAATAGATTCTTCATCCTGAGATTACTCAGGATTCAGAATGACAAAAATATAATTTAGCATTCATCATCTATCACTTAGCATTATAAAATTACTATTTCTTCTTCTAATTTTATCTTAAATCTCAATTCTATTTCTTTCTTTACAAAATCTATTAATTCCAGAACGTCGCGGGCGGTGGCGCGGCCGGTGTTGACTATGAAGTTGGCGTGCTCCAGAGAAATTTTAGCGCCGCCGATGGTTTTACCTTTTAGTCCGCGCAAATCAATAAAATAACCGGCGCCAATTTTGCCGCCTTTACCCAAACCTTGCTCATTGATAAATTCCAACAACGACGGATTGGCTTGCAAAATATCATTTAAAAATAAATTCTTAAAAACACTGCCGGCGCTCGGCAATTTCGGCTGGCCTTTGTCACGATGCGCTAAATTGCTTTCTATATTCTCATTTATTTCTTCGGTGCCGGTCGGTTTCATCCGCAAAACAATATTCCAAACAATAAAGTCGGAATTTTTTTTAAATATGCTGGTGCGATAATCAAAATCACAATCTTTTCTGCTCAAAAACTCAAAGCGATCTTTTTTGGTGTCGTAATATTCTATAGTTTCTACGATGTCGCCAAGTGATTGTCCGAAAGCTCCGGCATTGCCGCGCACTGAGCCGCCCATAGTCGCCATCGGAATTCCAAAGGCCCACTCTAAGCCGGAAAGGTTAGCGCCGCGGCACAAAGAAATACAATAAGCCAAGGACGCGCCAGCACCGCAATACAACCTGCCGCCTTTTATTTCCGCTTCGCGATTGGCTAATTTTATCACAAGACCGTCAAAGCCTTCGTCGGAAATTAATAAATTTGACCCGCCGCCCAAATAAAAAATCTTAAGGTCTTTTTTCTTGGCCCATTTTATAGCTTCCGCCAAATCTTCTCTGGTTTTAGTCTCTATGAAATATTTTGCCGGCCCGCCGATCTTAAAAGTCGTCATCGGCGCAAGCAGGACATCTTTTTGTATTTTTTCTTCTGTCATTATTATAACTCTATCATTTTTACCGTAAAAATCAAGAAAAAATAAAAAAGACTCAACCATAAGCTGATTGAGCCTCCAATAATCCATTATCAAATATCGTATTACTTCAATATTTTGTTTACAATCCAACGTGCCATCCGTTTAAGAATCGAATCATTGTTTTCTGACTCCCATTCTATCATTACATCTTTCTGCTCTATTATCTTTGATGCCCGCATTTTACCATAGAAGAAATCAGTTCTCTGAAAGGCTATTGGCATCCTGTACCCATCTTCTCGCCAGAGAATAATGAAGCCGCCACGCGCTTTCATATACTCATCAAAAGTTGCCTTTTTTCTAAAAAGCTTAAAATCATCTTCGGCAAATTTCGTGGCGAGAAGTCGACGACCCTTTTCAAACACTACTTTAATATCTTTATTAATATCCTCAAAATCAACTTCTAAAGAAAAAACCATTTCGCCACCAACAACAGCAACTGCCTCATACTTACTCATTTAAACCGCCTTTCATTAAAAAATGTTATTTATTGTTATCAAATTCTTTTCCCGTATTCACGTTTGAAGCCGAACACTTGGCGATATATAATATCGCTATATGAA
>CAZALZ010000015.1:0-17487 GCA_964486475.1 uncultured Gammaproteobacteria bacterium
ATAGCTTTTGATCTGGTTGGAAATTATATTGAAGAGGAAATAGAATTCAATATAATTTCTAGTATTGACGGTTTGATTGCAGATATAAACAAAATTTATAATATAGGAATGTTGTCAAGTAATCTTATTAAAAATGCCTTGATTGTTGAAGTCAAAGCTCTTGATGTATCTTTAAAGATACTAGATGAAGAGAAAAGAGTTGTCATAGAAAACATAGAAGATTTTAGGAATAATAGTAGACTGAGCAAGGGAATGAAAGAAAAAATAATTTTCGCCTTACAGAAAAAGATAAATAAAATCGAAGATAAAAGGCAAAAAGCCGTTGAGGTTGACTTAAAAGCCGTAGAAAAAACTATCGAGAAAGCCAAAAAATTTAGCTACCTTAATCAAACTGGATATAATATAATTAAAAGTGATATAGAATATTTAAAAAATAATTTATAAAATTTATGAATTTTTTTAAAAAAATTTTAGTTACATCACTTTCATTGGTGCTTATTATTTTTTGCGCCCCATTATTCGGATATCTTTATAAGGTGATTTTAGGGGAAAAGCATTCTGGAGGATTCTTTATTTGGACTTTTGAGCATCCAGAATATTTTGGAGGATTCTTTATTGCTTACGCTTTTTTTTCTTCATTATTCTTAACAATATTTGGTGGGAAAAGGAAATATTTATATTTATTAATTCTATTGGGAATTGAATTCTTAATTTTTTATGATGCTGGAATAATTTTACTCTTTATTCTTGTTGTACCAGCAATCGTCGCTTGGCTTATTGGCCAGACCGCCCTATTAATAAAAAAGAAGGCCACTCTTAAGAAATAGTCGCGGAAATTTCATTAAAGATTGGAAGAATAGATGAGTAAATTAAGCTTATTTACGGATTGATTTCTATTTAGGTAAAACAAGCTCGGAATGTATGAGCTTGTTTTATTTTTGGTTGTCTGGATAAGTCCAAATACATATTGAACTGCTAAGCAGGTTAAAATTACATAAAACAATAATTTACCGCCCATCTTAAGATTAAATGATATTTTAAAATAAGCAAAAACTCGCCTTAAATCGGCGGGTTTTTGTTTTTGACAAAGCCTTTTTTATCGGTTAAAATAGATAAATAATACAATTTTGCCCAAGGCGGTTATTGCGAGAAAAAAATAAGTTGTTTTATCGCCGAAGCAAACCAAAAATATGTCCAATTCTTCAAACAAAAAAATAACCGCCCGCGCCGAGGATTTTTCCCAATGGTATCTTGATGTTATAGAATCCGCTGATTTAGCCGAACATTCCGTAGTTCGCGGCTCAATGGTCATTAAGCCTTACGGATATGCTATCTGGGAAAATATCGTATCGGTTATTGATAAAATGTTTAAAGAATTGGGGGTACAAAATGCGTACTTCCCTTTGTTTATTCCAGAAAGTTTTTTAAAAAGAGAAGCGGAGCATGTTGAAGGTTTTTCTCCGGAACTGGCCGTAGTAACCAAAGCCGGCGGTTCTGATTTGACTGAGCCGCTGGTTGTCCGGCCGACATCGGAAACGATAATTTACGATTCTTTTTCTCGCTGGATAATAAACCAGTGGGCCAATGTCGTGCGCTGGGAAATGCGGCCGCGGCTTTTTTTGCGCACTTCGGAATTTCTTTGGCAGGAAGGCCATACGGCACACGCGACTTCAGAAGAAGCCAACGATTACGCTTTGAAAATTTTGAACCAGGTCTACAAAAAATTAGCCGAAGAATATTTGGCTATGCCGGTTTATGCCGGAGAAAAATCAGAAGCAGAGAGGTTTGCCGGCGCCGACAGGACTTTCTGCATTGAGGCTTTAATGCAGGATGGTAAGTCTTTACAGGCCGGAACTTCACACAACTTGTCTGATAATTTCGCTAAATCTTTTAATGTTAAATATTTAAACGATAAAGGCGAGGAAAAATTCGTTTTTCAGACCAGCTGGGGCGTTTCCACCCGCTTGATCGGCGGTTTGATTATGATGCATAGCGACGACAAAGGTTTAGTGCTGCCGCCGAAAATTGCGCCGGTTCAGGCGGTCATTGTTCCGATTAAAATCGAGGAAAATATTTTGGCGGCGGCGGAAGATTTAAAGAATAAATTATCCGATTTTAGAATAAAAGTTGACGCGCGAGATAATTTGACGCCTGGCGACAAATTTTACGAATGGGAGAAAAAAGGCGTTCCGCTAAGGATAGAAATCGGGCCGCGCGATCTGGAAAAAGGGGAGGTGGTAATAGTGGAAAGAGTTTCCGGGAAAAAAGAAAATTTTCCGGTCAGTGCTTTGCCGAAAAAAGTATCCGCTGTTTTGGAAGAAATCCAAAAAGAACTTTTTGCCAAGGCCTTGGAGAGAAGAGAAGGGAGTAAAATTATTGCGAATACGGCGGAGGAATTCGCCGCCGGGCTGGAAAAGGGTGGTTATGTTTTTGCTCATTGGTGCGGCGAGAAGGATTGTGAAAAAAATATTAAAGAAAAATATAAGGCTGTTTCCCGTTGCTTGCCCTTTGACGCTTCGGAAGAGGCGGGCGAACATATTTGTATTAATTGCGGTAAAAAAATAAAAGGCGGAAAAAGATGGGTTTTCGCCCGCGCTTACTAATAAAATGTTTAATAGTTTTTTTGGAAAATTCAGCAAAGATTTGGCAATTGATTTGGGGACGAGGAATACTTTGGTTTATACCAAGGATAAAGGTATCGTTATAAACGAACCGTCGGCCGTAGCGGTTAATATCCGTACTGATGAAATTTTAGCCGTCGGCGAAGATGCCAGAAAAATGATCGGCAAAACCCCTTCGCATATTAAGGCGATTAAGCCATTGAACGAGGGTGTTATTTCTGATTTTGAAGCTACGGAAAAAATGCTTAAATTTTTTGTCGATAAAGTGCATAATGAAAGTTTTAATATCATGCCGCGTCCGCGCGTGGTTATCGGAATTCCTATAGAAATTACCGAGGTGGAAAAGAAAGCGGTTGAAGATGCGGCAAAATCAGCCGGTGCCAGAGAGGCTTTTTTAGTCGAGGAGGCGATGGCGGCGGCGGTCGGTGCGCGGTTGCCGGTGGTTGATGCTGTGGCTAATATGGTTGTCGATATCGGCGGCGGAACTTCGGAAATCGCTGTTATTTCTTTGGGCGGAGTGGTGACATATAAATCTTTGCCGGTGGCTGGAAATTCTTTGGATAATGATATCGTTGATTATGTCCGTGAAGAATTCAATCTTTTAATCGGAGAACAAGTGGCAGAGAATGTTAAAATTAAAATTGGTTCGGCCGTGCCGCAAAAGGAAAATTTGGAAATGGAAGTTCGCGGCCGCGATCTTTTGAACGGTTTGCCGAAAGCGATTATGATTGATGAGGCGCAAGTAAGGGAGGCGATTTCCAAATCAATAAGCCGCATAACGGAAAATATAAAAAACACCTTAGAGGCTACTCCTCCCGAATTAGTTGCCGATATATATGAAAACGGGATTTATCTTTCGGGCGGCGGCGCTTTGCTGCGCGGTTTGGATAAACATATTTCTCAGGCGACAAAAATTCCCGTGCGCATCGTGGACGACCCTTTAACTTGCGTGGTTAGGGGTCTGGGAACTCTTTTAGGCGATGAAGATTTATTAAAAAAAGTTTTAGCGCAAGGGGGAGGTCAAGTTTGAAATTTATCGATTTTCCGCGGGTAAAATTTATGAAAAAAATCAATTTTAAAAAAATTATATTTTTTCTGGCAACGGCGGCGTTGCTTATTTTTTTGCATTTTTTAGGGGCTCTCCGCCCGATAGAGTCCGGGGCGCAGCTGTTTTTCAACCCTATAGCTTCTTTTCTCCAATCCAGTTCCAACCGTTTGACTGTTTTTTGGGAGAATCAATTATCCAAAGAAGATTTGTCTGAAAAAATCAAGCGTCTGCAGGAAGAACTGCAAAAATCTCAAGCGGAAAATGCTTCCTTAAAAAGATTGGAGGAGGAAAATTCCAGCTTGCGCCAACATTTAAAATTTTTTAGCGAAAAAAACAATTTTCGCTATGTTATGGCCAATATTATCGCGCGTGAAGCTTATGCCGGCGCTGGTGAAAATATAGGCGATATTTTAATTGATAAAGGGAAATCAGACGGATTAAAGGAAGGGTTGGCGGTTTTAAACGGTAACGGCGTGGTGGTTGGGAAGCTTTATGATGTCGGCGAGCGGACGGCAAGAGTGGTTTTAACAGTTTCCAGTAATTGCCGCTTAGCCGCCGGTTTGCAAAACAAGGACAGGACTATCGGTTTGGCTGAAGGGAATCTCGGGCTGACTATTGCTGTTAATTTCGTGCCTCAGTCCGAAGAGGTTAAAATCGGCGACAATTTAGTTACTTCCGGGTTGGAGCCTGATATTCCGGCTGGTCTTTTAATAGGCAAAGTTTCCGATGTTCGCCAGGGAAGTAATGAAATTTGGCAGAAAATTACGGCCGAACCAGCGTCGGACATGGATAGTATGATAATTGTTTCCGTGCTTTTGCCGCGTTGATCATATGTTTTTAAAATTTTTTTCCTACCTTATTTTGTTTTTTCTTCTGGCGGTTTTACAGATTTCCTTCGCCAGCGGACTGCCTTGGTATTTTCGAGAAATAAATTTTTTTATTATTTTTTTAGTTTTTTTTCTGGAATTTGATAGAAAAAATATTTTTTGGTGGTTTTTTTTATCCGGTTTTATATTGGATTTTTATTACGCTTCTCCTTTCGGGTTTTTTATGGTTTTTTTGCCGGTTGTTTTTTTATTCGCCAAAACATTATCACTTAATTTTTTTACAAATCGCTCTCTTTATTCTTGCACCGGCTTAACTTTTTTTACGACAATATTTTATTATTTTTCTTTTAATTTTGCTTTTTATTTATTTAATTTTTCCGGAGAATTTTGGTTATTTGTTTTTGAAAAAAATTTTTGGTTATCTTTATTTTTCGGCTTGATTATTAATCTGTTGGCGTCGGCCGCGGTTTTTTATTTCGCTGGTGTTTTGTCGGAGAACTTTAAGCCTTTTTTTATCATAAGAGAAAAAAGATGAAGAATGAAAATATAAACAATAAAAAAAATAAAGATCCTTTCACTATTCGCGAAGGAGCTTTAGGCGCTGCCGGAAAATTGGAAAAATATTCCTATATCAGGGAATGGATAGAAAATTCTTACACCGGGGGAGATCCTGCCGGGGAGGTTGTTGGCAAATCATTTAATGGGAAAAAGTCTTTTGTTGCCGGATTTTTTATTTTTTTGGCTTTTTTCGGTTTGGGAGCAAGGATTTTTTGGTTGGGAATAGTAAAAGGTGATTTTTATAGCGCTGAAGCGGAAACAAATAGATCGCGTTCGCAAAAAATTGAGGCTAAGCGCGGAATCGTTTATGACAGGAATATGCGGCCACTGGTCAGAAATATCGCTCGTTTCGGGGTCTTAGCGGTTCCGGCCGACTTGCCAGAAGGCGCAAAGGAAAGGAAAGATTTTTTAAACAAATTGGCCGGCATAATCTTCCCGAATGACGCTACTTCTATAGAGAAATTTTTAGCTGAAGCCGAAATCGATTTGGGTAAAATAGAAAAAGGATCACTTGAATCTTTTCGTTCAATTTATTTGATTGACAACATTGATTATGAGGCAGCTATGCGCTTATATTTGTCTAAGAGCGATTTTCCGGGAATTTTTGTTTCTGAAAGCAGCCGGCGCGAATATTTGGGGGAAGCTTATTCTTTGTCGCATATTTTGGGATATACCGGTAAAATTAATTCCGAAGAATATGCTATCTTGGAAGAAAGCGGCTATGATTATACAGATTATATCGGTAAGACCGGTTTGGAGAATTTTTGGGAGGCAGAACTGCGCGGGCGGAATGGCGCGGAAAAAGTGGAGGTTGACGCTTTTGGCAATAAGAAAAAAATTCTATTCAGCGAGCCGGCTGTCAACGGGCGTAATTTGGTTTTAAGTTTGGATTATGATTTACAGAAAAAAACGGAAGATGTTTTGTCGTCAAGAATGGAGGACGTCGGTTTAAGCAAGGGGGTGGCGATAGTAATAAATCCTGACAATGGAGAAATTTTATCGCTGGTGAGTTTACCGGCTTATGATAATAATCTTTTTTCCGCAGGGATAGGAATTGATGATTATGAGGAATTGAAGAATAATTCTGACAATCCTTTTTTAAATAGAGCGATATCTGGAGAATATCCGTCCGGTTCCACGGTTAAAATGATTGTCGCTTCCGCCGCTTTGCAGGAAAAAATAATTACTGAAAAAACTTCTATTTTTTCTTCTGGCGGCTTAAATGTCGGTATTTGGTATTTTCCAGATTGGAAAGCCGGCGGGCACGGCTGGACCGATGTCCGCAAAGCTATTGCTGATTCGGTTAATACTTTTTTTTATTATATCGGCGGAGGGTATGATAATTTTTCAGGCTTGGGTGTTGATACTTTGGTTAAATATTTTCGAGTTTTCGGCTTGGGGGATAAGACTGGGATAGATTTGCCTAATGAATCCCTGGGGTTCGTGCCGAGCAAAGAATGGAAGGAAAAAGTTCGCGAAGAAAATTGGTATATCGGAGATACATATCATTTATCAATCGGCCAGGGAGATTTGTTGGTTACCCCTTTGCAAGTCGCTCGCTGGACAGCATTTTTTGCTAATGGCGGCGAGCTGGTTCAGCCTCATTTGGTTATGGATATTTTGGATGAAAAAAATAATTCATCCGAAGAAATGATTTTCAAATCGGAAAATGGAATTATTGATCCTTATAATGTTGAGGTGGTTCGCCAAGGTATGCGAAAAACTGTAACGACCGGTTCAGCTAAACGTTTACAGAATCTGCCAGTGGAGGTGGCAGCCAAGACCGGCACGGCGCAATGGAATACAAAAAAAGATCCGCACGCCTGGATTACGGCGTTTGCGCCTTACAAAAATCCGGAAATTGTAGTGACGGTTTTGGTGGAGGAGGGTGTTGAAGGCAGCCAAATTTCTTTGACTATAGCACAGGAAATTATGGAATATTATTTTAATAATGCTAAATGAAATGCTAAAGGCTAAATTTTTCTGATTGATTTTTCGGTATCAGTAGGATTCTGTAATAAGAATCCTATTTTTATTTTAAATAAACCGAATAAGCAATATAGGCGATATAGAGAAGAACCATTAGAATCCCTTGCCAAAGCTCAATAATTCTTTTTTTGCCGATAAACATTATAGCAAAAAGCAAAAGACTGGCGGCGAGAGTCATGAGAATGTCTTTGTTGGCGGAAATATCAAAAGGCAGAGGATTGATAACCGCGCTCAAGCCGAGAATCCAAAAAATATTAAAAATATTGGAACCGACCACGTTGCCAATGGCGATGTCGGTGTGTTTTTTGTGCGCGGCTATGGCTGAGGCTGCCAATTCCGGCAAGGAAGTTCCAATGGCGACAACAGTCAAACCGATTAATGATTCGCTGATATTGAACAATTCGGCAATTTTGATTGCGCCGTTAACAATGAATTTTCCGCCCAGCGTTAGTCCGGTTAATCCGAGGATTATAAACAGGATAGATTTGCGATAGCTGAAAGTATCGATTTTTTCTTCTGGCAAAAGGCTGTCGCCGGCCTTGGCAATACCGAAAGTGTAGTAAAGAAAAATTACGAAAAACGAGAGTAGAACAATGCCGTCTATTCTGGTAATGGCGGAAAAGTTTTGTCCGTCAATCAAATAATCATTGGCCAGCACTCCTAAAATAATCACAGCTAAAATACTTAAAGGAATTTCTTTCAAGACCGTGTTTCTTTTTGTAACCACCGGGCAAATAATGGCTGAAATTCCAAGAATTAGCAGGATGTTGGCAATGTTGCTGCCAAGGATATTGCTAATGGCCAGATCGCTTGAACCTTGCGCGCTGGCGAAAATATTAACAATCAGCTCCGGCGCCGAAGTTCCGAAAGCCACGATTGTCAGGCCGATGACGATGTTGGAAATTTTTAATTTTTTGGCAATTGAAGCCGAACCGTCTACCAACAAATCGGCGCCTTTAATTAAAATAAAAAAACCAAGAATGAAAAGAATATAGGATAGCATATAAGCTTATTTTATCTCTTTATTTGCGAGTTTTCAAGAGTTGTTTTTAGTGTTATGTTTATTGTTAACTAAAACGCTTGATATGCTACAAAAATATTGCAAGACATCAAGCGTTTGCCGATTTCGCATTGTTTAAATTCAATCAATCTTCTTTAACATCAATAGAGACCGTTATAGACCCTTCGTTATCGGAAAAACCGCGGCCGTATCTTCCGTCGAGATCGTCGTTGATGCAAAGGAATAAGTTTCCGGATAAACCGCCGGGGATTTTCTTTGCGTTTCCGATAAGAAATATATTTCCGTTTTCTCCGATTTTCCCGCATAAAGCCCCTTCATTGGCGCCGGGGAGCGTATAGCCTTCCTTTGCGATCAGTGCGCTGTTCCCGTTGGCATCCACAAAACCGGTGTCCGGGTTGGCTGTCCATTTTCCTCCTGTGTAGATTACATTTACAACATCGTCCGGGTTAATGTTAACGCCGGTATCTTGCCATTTTATATTTGCTTGAACAGTAAAGTTTACCGAGCTTTCCAATAATTCTTTCAAATTAAATTTTACATATCCGCCGTATTCGGCTGGGAAATCGTTGATAGCTATCCAGAAATCTCCGGTTTCAGGATAGGCAATCAAACTCCACATGTTGGCGATATGAGCTTTGAACTGTCCCAGCGGCGGGTTGGCGGTAAAAGTTTCATCCGGATATAGCGCGCAAATAGTGCACAAAATATTGTTGGACACGGAAGGCTCCCATTTTTCGCGCGTTTTTTGAGTGTACGGGTCATAGAGATCGCTCATAATTGTCTGCGCGTTTTCAACCGTGATATTTCCGTAATACAATTTTATTAATTCCCCGTAGCGTTCAACGCGGCTCGGAGCTTGAACATACAGGTTTTCAGGATCGCGCAAACTGGTTTGCCAGGCCTGAATAGTGGAAACATCAGTTAATTCGTTCACGAGCTTCTGGTCGTTAACCATATTATAGCCTTCATATCCCATCCAACCAGGATAGCAGTTGGAGTTGTTGGCTTGATAGAGGAAATTTTCCCCTGTCACCGGATAGCGGACGGCAACCTGCGCGGCGGATGTTTCTACGACTGCCGCTTTTTTGTTGATGGAATCGGCCACATGATAGGCAATGCCGGCGCATCTTGGATATTTATTAAAAATTTCTATCGCGCCTTCAACCGTATTGACATGCGTAAGGAGCAAGCGCGTAAATATGCCGATCCCACAGCCTTTCATGGTTTCGTCTTTCATACTGTTAAGCTGGGTCATCATTTCAAATCCGGCTTCGTTGAAGCCGCCGTCAAGGCCGATCATTCCCGGATATGAGAAGAATACATGCCCGTAGCCATCGTCAGGATCGGCGATAAACATCATGCGGTTGTCTAATTGCCCGGGCATATTGAAATTGTCCTCGTCTTTGCAGAAAATCATTTTTCCATCGCCGCCGGCCGCTTCGCCCCAGGCGCTGAAACTGCTACATCCACCGGCTCCTTTAAAAATATGCGCCAACGGTCTTTTTCCTGCGCCTTCTGTCGGGTGCCAATAATGCGGATGGGCGTAAATGCACCATTGATCGTAATTGGTGTTCCAGAGCATTATTTGCTGCAAAGTTACCGGAACTCCGGCGTCGTTGCAACCGTCGCAAATTCCTTGCATTTCCTGCTTGAATTCATCGGGCAGGAAAGGTTCGGCGTCGGCCTGGCCGATATTGAACCATTCCTCGGAAGTTTTTAAGTCATTTCCGGTCGCCAAGGAAATGTAGGCGATAGTTGCCTGGATGGTCGTGTTGATCATCGTGCCGATTCCCTCGGCCAGCAAATAGCCGTGCTGGTAGCCCATTTCATAGGGCGTACCTTTCATTTTCAGGATTTTTACGCCATCCTTTGTTTCAAAGGATGCTTTTGCCAAAATCTCTTCGTTTTTCATAATCCCTCCTTTATTCTTAATAAGGATTTTACTTTTATTAAGAATAGTTAATTAATTATAATTTACTTTAAAATGCAATTATTTCCCGATTTGCGATAACCACTATTACAGACCCAACCATTTCCAAAATAATTAAGAGAGGCGTTTGCTGGAACGTTAATTTTATTACACGAATTTTCTGATTTATAATACCCATAATTGCAAATCCATCCATTGCCTAAATAATTTAGACTGCCATTAGTTGGAATAATAACCACAACACATGAATTTCCTGACTTGTAATATCCACTATTGCAAACCCAACCGTTTCCAAGATAGTTTAAACTGGCATTAGCGGGAATATCAACCTTAATACATGAATCGCCAGATTTATAAAATCCACTATTACAAACCCATCCGTTGCCCAGATAATTCAAGCTTGCATTTTCTGGAATTTGGATATCTGATTTTTTGGTTTCAGTGGTTTGCGAGGGGGTGACTAAATTATTGTTTTCATATATTGTTTTGCCAATATAATACTCTGAATCGGTTGTCCACGTTGGGGTATCCCAAGTAGATCCTCTTGTGCCATAAGTTTTATTATATAATCCTTGAGATGGCGTCCAGCTATAATTATCATATTTTAAACCATTTGGGTTACTTCTAACATGAGATTGAACATAAGTCCCGTCTTTTCTAAAGTAACTTTTAACGCGTACATAGGCATCAGCTTTATTTATAACCGTAAATTGTCCAATTATTATAAGTAAGGAAATAATAATAATTTTTTTAAATAGATTTTTCATATTTTTAAATATTGATAAGCTATTGTTTACACTTTAATTTTACCTCCTTATTTACAGATTTTCAAGGGTTTTTTATTTTTGACAAAAAGCCTGAAAAACGCTAAGATTATAGAGTAAAATCATTGTCATTCCCGTGAAAACGGGAATCTATAATTTTGTTTATAAGAAAAACACTGGATTCCCGCTTTCGCGGGAATGACCCGGTGGACTATTGATATATGGATAATAATAATCAAGAAAGAAATAATATTTTTGCCGAAATGGAAGGCGAAGTCTTGGCATTTTGGGAAGCGAATAAAATTTTTGAAAAATCGGTTCAAAGTCCGCCAGCTGGCGGAGCCCAGAAAGGCGAATATGTTTTTTATGACGGCCCGCCGTTTGCTACCGGCACGCCGCATTACGGCCATTTGGTCGCGTCTTTAATGAAAGATTCCGTCCCGCGCTACTGGACAATGAACGGCTACAGCGTGAACCGCCGCTGGGGTTGGGATTGTCATGGTTTGCCGATTGAGAATATTGTGGAAAAGGAATTGGGCTTGTCTTCCAAAAAAGAAATTGAGGAAAAAGTCGGCGTGGCCGAATTCAATCGTCTGTGCCGTTCCAAAGTGATGTCTTACGCCGACGAATGGAAAAAAACCGTCCGGCGCCTGGGCCGCTGGGTTGATATGGAATATCCGTATCGCACCATGGATTTGCCTTTTATGGAAACGATTTGGTGGAATTTCAAACAGCTTTTTGACAAAGGTTTGGTCTATAAGGATTACCGCTCCATGCATATTTGTCCGCGCTGCGAGACGACTTTGTCGCAGTCGGAAGTCGCGGAAGGCTATAAAGATGTTAAAGATTTAACTGTGACGGCGAAATTTAAATTAGACGCCGGACAAAAAATTGGCGATTTTGAAACCGATAATAATACTTATATTTTAGCCTGGACAACTACGCCGTGGACCTTGCCTGGAAATGTTGCTTTAGCAGTTGGTGCGGATATTGATTATATTATTATAGAAATTAGTGAAGATAGCGAGGCCATAAAGGGAAAAGAAGAAGTTTCTTATAAAAATACAAGATATGATAAGGGAGTATATATAATAGCAAAAGAATTGCCAAACTTAGAAGATAAATTTGACGATATAATTATTAGATCTCAAAAAGAAGAAATAGTTAATGATTATAAAAATAGTAAAATAGATTTTAAACAAATTGTAGATAGCCTAAAGGTTGTTAAAGGCTCAGAATTAGCCGGCAAAAGCTATAAACCTTTATTTGATAATTATTCCAAGGACAAAAAATTGGAGAACAGAGAGAACGGCTGGAAAATTTACGCGGCGGATTTCGTGACCACAACCGATGGCACTGGTGTTGTTCATATTGCTCCGGCCTTTGGCGAAGACGATATGAAGCTTGGCCGCGCCGAGAATTTGCCGTTCATTCAGCACGTGGCCATGGATGGAACTTTCAAGCCGGAAATTGGCGAATTGGCCGGTTTGCATGTTAAACCGAAAGACGACGTTCAGGCGACTGATGTAGCAATTATAAAATATTTGGCCGCGAAAAATTTATTATTTTCCAAAGAAAAACACGAGCATTCCTACCCGCATTGCTGGCGCTGTGACACGCCTTTGATAAATTATGCCACTTCTTCCTGGTTTGTTGATATCACAAAAATAAAAGATAAGATGCTTAAAGAAGCTGAGAATATTAATTGGTCGCCGGAGCATGTGAAAGCCGGCCGTTTCGGACAATGGCTCTCGGGCGCGCGCGACTGGTCAATTTCACGCCAGCGTTTTTGGGCTTCCTGTATTCCGATCTGGGAATGCGAATGCGGCGAGAGAAAAGTTCTCGGTTCTTTGGATGAATTATATAAAAAATCAAACGGCGCGCTGACCAAGCTGATTTTGGTCCGCCACGGCGAATCGGAAAATAATGTCAAAGGCATAATTTCCACCAAACTTGATAAATACGGTCTGACGGAAAAAGGGGAAAAGCAGACAAAAATCGCCGCTAAAAAAATCAAAGAGGAAATTTTCAACAGCGAAGTTGTGCTGTTTTCTTCGCCGATTTTGCGCGCTCGCGAAACCGCCGAAATAATAGCCAAAGAAATAAAAATTGATATTGAATTTGACGATAGGATAAAAGAAATGGAATTAGGTTCTTGGGAAGATTGTGATGAAAAAGAATTAAGCTTAACCGATGATTTGCGCAAAGAATATGACAAAATTCCTAACAATCAAAAATGGACTTTCAAAAGAGGCGGGACAGGCGAGAGCAGCGCCGAAGTAGCTGAGCGGGTTTATTCTTGGTTTAAGGAAATTCTTAAAAAGCACGCCGGCAAGACGATCATTGTTGTTTCGCACGGCGATCCGGTTATTGATTTGATAAATAAATTAAAAGGCCGCGACGAGAAAGAATCCGCCAAGGCTTGGGCTGGTCCGGAATATCCGGAAAATGCTTGCGTTAAAGTCCACTACGTTAATAATGCTACAGCTTTGGAAATTGATTTGCATAAGGATTCTTTGGACAAAATAAATTTGCCGTGCGAAAAATGCGGCGGCGAGATGAAGCGTATTCCGGATGTTTTGGATTGCTGGTTTGAATCCGGTTCCATGCCTTATGCGCAGTGGCATTATCCTTTTGAAAATAAAGAGCGGCTGGACGAGAATTTTCCGGCGCAGTTTATTGCCGAAGGAATTGATCAGACGCGCGCCTGGTTTTATTATTTGCACGCCATTTCCGTCGGTATCAAAGACAAGTATGCTTTTGACAATGTCATAGTCAACGGTATCGTCTTGGCCGAAGACGGCAAGAAAATGTCCAAAAGACTGAAGAATTATCCTGACCCGGGCGATGTTTTGGAAAATTACGGCGCTGATGCTTTGCGCTATTATCTTTTGACTTCGCCGGTTATGCAGGCCGAGAATTTGAATTTTTCCGAGAAAAGCGTGGCGGAATGTCTACGCAAGGTCAATATGCTTCTTTGGAATGTCTATAAATTCTACGAAACATATTCCAATAACTTCCCTTCTTTACAAGGGGGGATTGAGGGGGGTCTTGAAGTAGAGAATGTTTTGGATAAATGGATAATAGCGAAATCAAACCAATTAATTGCGGAAGTTTCCGAAGGCATGGAAAATTATAATTTGCCGAAAGCCACTCGCCCGATTGCGGAATTTATTGATGATCTTTCTACTTGGTACTTAAGAAGAAGCCGCGAAAGATTCAAGACCGAGGGCGAAGACAAGAATAACGCTTTGGCGACGACAAAATTTATTCTGGAAAATTTAGCCAAAGTGATGGCGCCGTTCACACCATTTATCGCTGAACAGCTATGGCAAAAAGTTACCGGCTATAATTTTTCTGATTCTGAAAAATCAGTTCACTTAGAGTCATTCCCTCAAGCTGAGAAAGTCGACGAAGAAATTCTCAATGAAATGCAGAAAGCCAGAGATTTGGTAGAAGTTGTCCTGTCGATGAGAGACGAGAATAATTTAAAGATCAGACAGCCCTTGGCTTGGATCAGGCCGATTTTGAACGGCGAGATTTGGGAGCCGGAAGAACAATTAAGAAATATAATTCTTGACGAAGTAAATATTAAAAAATGGCAGGAAAACGAAGTCCGGCTGAACGAAAATATCAAGGGTTTCGGCGAAACCAGAAATAATTTTGAATGCTTATTGAATATAGAATTAACCCCGGAACTTCTGGCCGAAGGCGTTAAACGCGAATTAGTGCGCTTAGTGAACGCCGAACGCAAGAATGCCAATTTGACCATTGCTGACCGTATAAAATTATATTGTGATTTTGAAGGTGAAATAATCAAAAAAGCCTTGGCTGATTTTGGCGACGAGCTTAAAAAAGATGTTTTAGCCGACGAGCTGATAATCGGTGTCATACCAGACGGCAAAGAAGTTTTGGTTAATAGTGAGAAAGCGGTTATTAAGATAGAAAAAATATGATGATATTTATTGTGACAACGTTAATTGCGATTGTAGTAATAGCAGTAGTTATTGTTGGCGCTCGAGAAGATACTAAAAAATAAAATAATTAAGCGTCATTCCCGTGAAAACGGGGATCCGGGATTTTTACAAATAACACTGGATTCCCGCCTCCGCGGGAATGACCAAACGTATTTATGGACAAAATCATTTTAATAGTGATTGCCGCCTTGGTTATCATCGCCGGCTGGCTGATCGCTATGTACAACAGTTTGATCCGCGGCAAGAATCGCGTGGACGAAGCTTGGAGCGACATCAGCGTACAATTAAAACGCCGCTACGATTTGATTCCGAATTTAGTCGAAACCGTTAAAGGCTACGCCGCTCACGAAAAAGAAGTTTTTGAAAAAGTCATCAATGCCCGCGCTCGCGCCATGGGTGTCGATGGCGTACCGTCAGTCGCCAAAGCCGAGGCTGAAAATATGCTTTCCGGCGCTTTGAAATCTGTTTTTGCGATTGCCGAAGCTTATCCGGATCTGAAAGCCAATCAAAATTTTTTGGAATTGCAGAGAGAATTAACCGACACCGAAGACAAAATTATGGCTTCCCGCCGCTTTTACAATGGCAATGTCCGCGACTTTAATACCTCTTTGCAGGTTTTCCCAACCAACATTATAAACGGTCTTTTGAAATTCAAAGCCTACGAATTCTTCCAGGTCGCTGAAGATGAGAAAGAGCCAGTAAAGGTGCAATTTTAACCTTTTGTCATCCTGAGCTTCGGTAATCCGAAGTGAAGGATATATCTCAATCTCGCGTGTGATAATTTAATTTTGTGATATTAGATTGTGCGTCGGTTAATTGGAAACGCAGTTATAGATTCCTCGCAAGCTCGGAATGACAAAAAATAAAAGAGTTATATGAAGAAACATTTTACTACAATTATTTTGTCGTCGGTTATTTTTATTCTGCTTTTAACTGTTGCGTTGTTAATTCTAACAAAAGACCCATGGGAAGCAAGACTAAAAGGGTTGGTGGGGGATTATAATAATTTAGTGGCAACTAATTCTATAATTACCGAAGAATTAAACTTATTAAAGCAAGAAAAAGAAGAAAAAGCTACTTCTACCGATGAAACAAATAAAATAGCAACCAGTTCAATTGAAGGCTTTCTTAATCCGGATTACAAAATTTTAAGAGTTTTAACAAGTCCAGATTCAAAATATTTTCTTATGATAATACGTGAACCGAAAGATGAAAATATTAAAGTTAGTTGGCTCGGAGATTATGATAGAATTCTTTGCCCTGGATTTTTTGGCTTTTGCAATTTTGTAGTCGGGGAGACGGAATGGTTTAGCGAGGAATATTGGAAGAAAGATTTTTCTGATTATGAGTTTAAAGAATTTGAATTAAAAAGAGATGACGGCCCGCACACTATGGATGTTTCCTCTGTTAAATTTATAGATAATGAGACAATAGAATATTTAACATGTTGGGATTCTTCAGGTAGTTGTTCTACGAGAATTACCAATTTAGATGTCACAAGTGGAGAGATAAAAGAAATTAAAGACATTCCATGTTCTTCTGATATATATTAAGAGTAATTTATTTTTTTATGACGCTTTATACTAATTCTGATTCCAATGCCAGAAAAACCTGGTTTTTAATGTCGATATTTTTTATCGTCATCATCGCCGTCGGCTGGGTTTTTTCCTATACCATGGAAACACCAGGCATATTATATATCGCCGTGTTTTTTAGTATTGTTTCTTCTTTTGTCAGCTATTGGTGGAGTGATAAAATCGTTTTGGCGATGTCGTCGGCGCGCGAAGTTGATCACGACAGCGCGCGCGAACTTTATCATTTGGTCGAGAATCTTTGCATCACGGCCGGTTTGCCGGTGCCGCGCATATATATAATAGAAGACACGGCGCCGAATGCTTTCGCCACTGGCCGCGACCCGAAGCATGCCGTAATCGCCGTAACCACAGGACTTTTACAGAAGCTGGAAAAAGTAGAATTGGAAGGCGTGATCGCGCATGAACTTTCGCATATCGGCAACCGCGATATTTTGATCTCGACCGTTGCTACGGTTATGGTTGGCGTGGTGGTTCTCTTGGCCGATTGGTTTTGGCGCTGGTCGCTTTTTGGTGGCCGCCGCCGTCGTTCGAACAATGAAGACGACCGTGTTGCTTTAGCAATTACTATTTTAGCTATTGTTTTAATGATTTTAGCGCCGATTTTTGCTCAACTTCTGCAATTAGCGATTTCTCGCAAAAGAGAATTCAAAGCCGACGCCGACGGCGCTTTGTTGACTCGCTACCCGGAAGGCCTTGCTCGCGCTTTAGAAAAGATTTCTGCCGACACCGAACCGTTAGAAGTTGCCAATCGCGCCACCGCGCATATGTATATAATTTCCCCTTTGAAAGGAGACGAGTCCGGCCATGTTGGATTCTTTGCGAAAATATTTATGACGCATCCGCCGGTTGAAGAGCGCGTCGCGGCTTTAAGGGGAATTGATAGATTGAAATAACAAATTTATTTAAAATTATGAAGATTAAAGAGCTTTTTGATTTAGCGATTGAATTGGGTGTTAAAGCTGATTTACGCGGCAAAAAAAGAGTCCAAGCCTATTTGGAAAGAACGAAAAAGAAATATGAAAATCTTTCCAAGGAAAGTAAAAAGGGATTTGATCAAGAAAAATTAATTAATCCCTATTCCGATTCCAGAATTTTAGTGAGAGGAAACTCTAAAGAAATTAAAAAAATTGTCGTTGGAATCGACTTGGAAGGACCGG
>CAZALZ010000015.1:17497-22642 GCA_964486475.1 uncultured Gammaproteobacteria bacterium
ATTGGCGCGCGAAATTGGCGCTGATTTGGCGATTTCTCATCATCCCGAAGGAAAGGCTTTGGCCGATCTCCATTCAGTTATGGACTTGCAAGCGGAGGTTTTAGCTGATTACGGCGTTCCGATAAATATTGCTGAGAAAGTGATTAAACCG
The DNA here is from genome assembly GCA_964486475.1 of uncultured Gammaproteobacteria bacterium. Lineage (GTDB taxonomy): Bacteria > Patescibacteriota > Patescibacteriia > Patescibacteriales > WJLG01 > JBAZHE01. The sequence goes on from CAZALZ010000015.1 coordinate 17,649, forward strand.
CGCATTTCTGAAGTCGGCCGCAGCGTAATTTCCGGTAATTATAATCGTTGGGTGGATTATGCCGCCGCTTTAAAAATGGATTATCTCTGCGTGCATACGCCTTGCGATAACCTTGGCGCGAGATTTATTATTAATTTAATAGAAAAGAAAAAACCGGAATTTGTCGAGGATTTGTTGGCTTTGTTAAAAGAAATTCCGGAATATGGGGAAGCGGCAAAATTAAACGCTGGACCGGTTTTGTTTTCCGGATCCCCTGACAATTATTGTGGTTTGATTGCCGTTACCGAATTTACCGGAGGCACGGAAGGTTCGGAAGATATTTATGAAAAAATGGCCCAGGCCGGAATTGGCACGATTGTCGGAATGCATTTATCAGAAAAACACCGTAAAGAGGCGGAAAAAAACCACATAAACGTGGTTATCGCCGGGCATATGTCTTCTGATTCGCTAGGGCTTAATTTGTTTTGCGATGAACTGGAAAGAAAAGGAATGGAAATTATCCCCATAGCCGGTTTTACCAGGATAAAGAGAAACAAGTAAAAAATCATTGGCAAACCAAAATATTTACGCAAAAATTTTTACTGAAAAGAACAAATGAGAAAAAAAACAATTCCAGAACTTATCGCTCCGGCGGGAAATTTAGTAAAAATGCAGACGGCCTTTGCTTTTGGCGCGGATGCGGTGTATTTGGGTATTCCGGATTTTTCCCTGCGCGTTCGCATTAATGATTTTACTTTAAGTAAAATCAAGCAGGCGATAGCACTGGCTAAAAAGCAAAAGAAAAAAGTTTATGTGACGATAAATATTTTTGCGCATAATCGTCATTTGGTTAAGTTGCCACACTATATAAAATTTTTAAAAGAACTAAAAGTTAACGCTTTGATAGCCAGCGATCCCGGCGTGATTGCGATAATAAAAAAGAATTGGCCGAAAGCCAAGATTCATTTGTCTACGCAGGCTAATTGTACGAATTGGTCCGCGGCGCAATTTTGGCAGAAGCAGGGGGTTAGCCGCGTAATCCTTGGCCGCGAGACGACCTTGGATGAGATAAAAGAGATTCATAAAAAATGTCCGAAATTAGAATTGGAGTATTTTGTTCATGGCGCGATGTGTATGGCTTATTCCGGACGCTGTTTTTTGTCCAAAGAATTTACCGGCCGATCCGGGAATCTGGGCGACTGCGCGCAGCCATGCCGCTGGGAATATTTTTTGCGCGAAGCCAAGGTCGATGGTCGAGAAATGGAAATCGTAGAAGAAGAACATGGAACTTATCTCCTGAATTCTAAAGACCTATGTTTGATAAAATATTTGGATAAAATGGCGTCTGCTGGCATTACGTCTTTTAAGATTGAAGGGCGCGCGAAGAGTGTGTATTATCAAGCCGTGGTTGTAAATGCTTACAGAAATTCTCTTGATGACAAAACAAGAACAGAAGAATTTTATAAAGAATTAGATACAAAATTAGTACACAGAGGTTATACGGCCGGATTCTTATTAGGTGGCAGAGGAGAACATAATTTAGAAAATAGTCATATAAAATGTGATTGGGAGTTTTGCGGAGTTGTCGGCGTTACCATGGAAAAAGTGCAATGTCTTGTTAATTGTTATATAATAAAAGTCCACAACACCATTAAAATCGGTGATCAAATAGAAATCGTCCGCCCGCATTTGCCGATTTTAAAAATTAAATTAAAAAAAATATTAGACGCCAAAACTGGCAAAGAAATAACCGAAGCCCATGGTGGAGGAGGCGGTTCTGTTGTTATAATAGAAAACAAAGAGAAAATTCCGGAATTTAGCGTTTTAAGAAGAAAAATATGATTTCATATCTAAAAGGAAAAATTATCAAACGCGGAGGAAATTTCGTTATTCTTAATAATGCCGACATCGGCTACAAAATTTTCGTCGGCGAAGGCGCAGCCGCTGATTTCGCGACTGGCAATGAAGCGGAATTTTGGCTATTTCAGAATATCCGCGAAGACGCCAACGAACTTTACGGTTTTTCTTCTTATGAAAAATTGGAAATGTTTGAGTTGCTTTTAGATGTCAACGGTATTGGCCCGAAATCAGCTCTGGGAATAATGTCTTTGATTGCTGTGGAGGAATTAAAAAAAGCAATTGCGACTGGAGATTTAGCTATGCTGACCAAGGTTTCCGGTATCGGCAAGAAGACAGCTGAAAGGATAATTCTTGATTTGCGCGACAAAATTGATTTCTTGGCTCCAGCCGAAGGTTCATATCCATCCGTTCGTGGCGAAGAGATTGATGCCTTGGTGGCCCTTGGTTATTCTATGCAAGAATCCCGCGAAGCGCTTTCTAAGATTGATAAATCAATTACCGATTCCGGCCAGCGCATCCGCGAAGCTTTAAAAAATATAAAATAATGCAATTAACAGAAATAAAAGATAAAAATAAGTTAAATGATTTTGTCGGCAAACAAGAATATGCCGAGCTTTTGCAGTCTTGGCAATGGGGCGAATTTCAAGAGCAATTTGGTAATAAAATTTTTAGGTTGGGAGTGGATGGTGGTGGTAAAATCGTTGCCGCCGCCACGCTTATAAAAAAATCACTTCCGCTGGGGATGAATTATTTTTATTGCCCAAGGGGGCCTATTATCAATGACGAATCATCAGCGATAAACGACAAGTTAATCAACTTTTTGTTTTCAGAGATTAAGAAAATCGCAGAAAAAGAGGGGGGTATTTTTTTGAGAATTGAACCAAAGAAAGTAATTAATGATTCGTCTTTTGTGATTCGTCGTTCTCTTGATGTGCAGGTTAGTAAGACCATAATTTTAGATTTAAGCAAAACGGAAGATGAGTTGTTAAAAGATATGCATCAGAAGACTCGTTATAATATTCGTTTAGCTGAGAAAAAAGGCGTGAAGATTCGTGAGGCGGCAGAGGGTGAGTTTGAAAAATTTTGGGAGTTAATGTCAGCAACAGTTAATCGTGACGGGTTTCGTTTGCACGAGAAAGAGTATTATCAAAAAATGTTAGAAACAGAAAATATTAAATTATTTTTTGGTGAGTTTGAAAATAAAATTTTATGCGCTGGCATCTTTTCTTTCTTCGGTGATATGGCTGTTTATTTGCATGGAGCTTCATCTAATGAAAATCGTGAATTAATGGCCCCGCATCTTTTGCAATGGGGGTTAGTTAAAAAAGCCAAAGCTTTTGGCTGTAAATATTATGATTTTTTTGGCATTGATAATGAAAAATGGCCAGGTGTCACTCGCTTTAAGCGTGGTTTTGGCGGTGAAGAGGTGAGTTATTCAGGGACATTCGATGTTATATTTAATAAAAATAAGTATTTTTTATATATTTTTTTAAGGTTTGTTTGGAGGTTTTTAAAAATTTGATAAAATTTTGAAAAATTTTATTATATTATGAAAAATAATCTTTTTTTCTTTTTTATTTTTTTCTTTCTTTGTTTTGTTCCTTCTGCGTCCGCCCAAACAACTTTTTCCCAGCGTCTTAAAGGTTCCATACTTTTGAGCGTGGAAGAAAATGGCGAAGCTTGGTATGTCAATCCGACAGATGAGAAAAGATACTATCTCGGCCGTCCTGCCGACGCTTTTAATATTATGCGCGGCCTGGGGATAGGAGTATCTTTGAAAGATATGACTTCGTTTTACAACAACGGTTTTACGGCTCCATCCAACCTTTACGGCCGGATACTTTTGAGCGTGGAAGAAAAAGGCGAAGCTTGGTATGTGGATAAAAATAACGGCGAAATGGAATATCTCGGCCGTCCGGATGATGCCTTTGCCGTAATGAGAAAAAAAGGCCTTGGCATAACTAACGCCGACCTGGCGCAAATAGCTGTCGGGCAAGCAACGGAAGAAACAACAAATTCCAGCCAGAATAATAATAATCAAGATTCCGGTGGCAACCAAGAAAATCCGCTTCAGGAATATGACGCGGAAACCAGAGAGCCTATTCCTCTTTGCACGGCAGAAAATAAATGCGAGCGTTACAGGAATGTCTCTATTTATTGGGATTGCGGCGATTCTTATTTGCCGGCCAGCTGGAAGACTACCGGAAATTATCGCGTAACCTGCACGCCGGTTCAAGATCAGTATATTGAAAAATCATTGGCCGCGGCCAAAAGAGCCTTGGACAAATATCCTCAAAGTTTGCTTGATAAAGGATATTTGAAAAGAATAAATCTTAGCGGTCTTTTGAAATTTACCTATGAAAACGGTGAAAATAACATAGCCGTAGGCACGGTAAATATTCCAAATAAAGCAATATATATTGTAGCTGAGAATTATGAAAACGGCACCGAGCAAAGTATTCACCATGAATTTTCTTCCATATTGCTGGTTTGGTTTGACGGGTTTGTGGACGAAGAATGGAAAGCTTTAAATAAAGTTGGCTTTGAATATGGCAATACCCGTTTGATAACCGGAGCGGAAAATTTGTTGGAAGCCGGATTTGTTGAAAACTATAGCATGTATTCGGTTGAGAATGATGTTAACACCACAGTAGAATTGCTATTTAAAAGATATTATGATTTTTTTGAAACAGGCGATTATTGGGCCAATATTGCTTCTGGAAAATACCCGATTTTGACCGCTAAATTCAATTATCTGGTTAATTTTTATCACCAGATAGACCCTGTTTTTACGGAAGAATATTTCAGAAAGATATCGCAGCAATAACATTATTGTTTCGGGCGAAAAAAGGATTTTTTTAAAATCCTTTTGCCGACCGAAATAATTTCGGTTCCATGTTCTTTACAACCCTTTTCTTATGAAAGGAGACTTCTGATGAAGTCCGTGTTCTTTTTTGTTGTTTTTTTGCTGTCCGCGGCCGCGGCGGTTAACGCGGTTCCTGCCATTTCTTCCCCGTCTGACGGAGCGGAAATAATCAAAGGACAATCAACAATACAGTTTAGCTTTTCCGGCATTTCCGGAGGGTCGTATGTGGAATTGTGGATAGACAACAATTCCGGATTCGGCTCGCCCGAAGTCGGGTATGACAACGGCG
>CAZALZ010000016.1:0-19591 GCA_964486475.1 uncultured Gammaproteobacteria bacterium
CAAGGAAAACCTTGAATGTATCCACATTAGGAACGGTGAACACCACTTTACCGTCCCTGAAGCCAAACCTCTCATTTCCATGACCTGCCAACACACGGTAGGTCTCCTCCGGATCAAGGTGGTATACCACTTTAATAGTATCATCCCAGTCAACATTGAGAGGATTGAGAGGGATGAGGTTTCTTGAGATAAGCGGCCCATCGGTACTACCACTCAGCAACGACACCCTCAGGGTATCCTCAAGGGCGGTCGTTTTAGCCAAAGCTGAACCGAAAGCCTCAAGAGGAATACTTATTTCCGTGGAAACTTTCCCATTATCGGAGGGAACTCCGACAATACTTCCTGTTCCATTGGAACAGCCGACATAGAACATCGCCGCCAGCGCGGCAAGCAGAATAGTAATCATCGTCTTCATGATAACTCCTGTTCACTGTTCGATTATTACCACGCTGTCCAGCGGGATAATTTCAGTTCTGATATTCATCGTGCCAATACTATCCAGCCCGATGCCAAAATTTACAACACACAAACTGTCCACGGCTTCTGGTGCCAGCAGGATTTCTCCTACATCGCCGTGTTCAACATCTCTTGAAGCGGGCTGATACCCGCTCGCCGAAACACTGAGATTGAACTCAGCCGACGCAGTCTTCTGCGCCGCCGACATTGACGTTGCTGCCACCCCGCTGAGGGATGGCGTTGATGTTCCGGGGAGAAACAGAAGCTTCCTCCCCCTCTGAAGAATTATTCCGGCGGGAAAGACTTTCCTTTCGGGAAGCTTTCGGCCAGAAAGGTTGAAGAAAATTTTCCTTGTTGCGGCCGGTATCGCCGAGATTTCTCTCGGTTTCACCGGAATTACGACACGGGTTTCGGGAAGCTCAAGGGTGAACCTCCCATCCGATTTGCTTAGTGTAGAGCAAATCGGCTCGGTCAGGAAGACCGAGGCTCCCGCGATCGGATCGCGGGTAATAGAATCTATCACCTTACCGGTAATGGTCCCGCAAACCGCCGACAGAGACGTGAATAATACAATAATAATTGTAAAGATCGATAACATAATAACTCCTCCTTTTTATTTTCTTTTTATGTTATTCCTTAAAGCCTTTTTTGGCTCAAAGGATCTGAATTATTCGCAATGGCTTACTTTATTTCATTTAATGCTTTATTGTGGAGAATTCAGATACTTTGTTTAGTATTGAATGGTTTTTTTATGAGCAATTGTTATATTGTATATAATACCAAAATTTTGCAAAAAAGTCAATAGATAAACAAGATTGTACCTATTGTTAGCTAAAAAGTACCTAAGTTTTTTGACGCTATTTTCTCTGAAAAATGCAAAATAGCATTTTTCTGACTTTCACCTTTCTTGAATAAATTATATATCTTTTTTAAAAAACGGGCAAACAAATCTTCAAACACACCATTACTATATAGATGACACAAAATACAAGAATTACAAACTAAAAGGGCTTAAAGTAAAAAATTGACGAAATGAAATTTTTACATTATTATAACAAATATCCCGAACATTAACAACAGAAAGGATCTTGTCATGTCTTCTTTATTATTCAAAAGAGAGATTAAAATTTTAGGCGGATTTGGCAATGAGATAATAGGGTATGATACTTCATCAATGCTGGTAATCGGTCTTAACCAAATTGTTAGGGAAGTTTTATCTTATCCCTTCCCAATGGCAGAAGATGTTCTTATCAATAAGCTCAACTTGAGCGGTTTTGATATAAAAGAAATTTTGCCAAACATAGAAGTAATGAAAAAGTTGAAAATCATATCCAAAGAACAACAATCTTTTAAATCAATCATGCCATGCATCGCAGATTGTTCAAACAAAGAAACAAAAATAGGGGGACTAGTATTAAATATTTGTCATGAGTGCAATATGCGTTGCAATTATTGCTTTGCCGGCGGCGGAAATTATGGTATGAAAAAGGAAAGTATGAGTAAAAAACGATAATAGAATCTATAAACTATCTTTTCGATAACATCTCCTCTTCTGAAATAATAATGATAAGTTTCTTTGGTGGAGAACCTCTTCTTAACTGGGAAGGAATAAAAACAGGGATTGATCATTGTAATCTTAGGAACAAGGATGCTGGAAAAAAAATAATTTTTTACTTAACTACTAACGGGACATTGTTAAAAAGAGAGTATTTGGATTTTCTCGCAAAATACGATGTCAGAATAACAATAAGTCTGGATGGTGATCGCGACGTCAATGACAGACATCGTTTTTTTGCCGATGGGGGCTCTGCATTTTACGAAACCGTTAGAGCCGTGAGACTAATAGTCGAATATCCAGAAATAACGTTGCAAGTCAGGCCAACAGTTGACGAATATGGGTCAAGTCGAATTGTCGAAACTGCTAATTTCTTAACTTCTATCGGAGCGAGTAGAATACATTTTCGGCCAATGAGTTCAATTAATGGCACCAAACTTGCGCTTACAAAAAACGGATATCAAATGGTGGGAGAAGGTTTCGAAAAATTGGCTCAACACATGATAGAGCAAGCAAAAAACGGGGAAAAAATAATAGGATATATAAACATATTAAAATTTTTATTTTTATTATTTTTTCGTTTGCGGCGCAAATTTTACTGCGGAGCAGGAAATTCTGTTATATCAATAGACCCATCCGGAAACATATCTCCCTGTCCACGTTTCACAGGGATGGAATCGTTCAAAATAGGCGAATTAAATTGCGGGGGGATAATCAATGATAGAAAGGAAAATTTCCAAACCAAATCAGTTAAAAATAGGCCGGATTGCGATAATTGCTGGGTAAAAAATATTTGTTCCGGCGGTTGTCTGTATATGCAGGATATTGATGGACAAGGGATTGGGGACTTCTCGGTATGGTGTGAATTAATAAAGTCTAACGTAACAAGCGCCATAAAAACATTCTTTTCTTTGCACGAAATTTCACCTTTAATAATTTCAAACCTTGCAGAGATGTACCCCCCATTACTTTCAAACATGGAAGGTGCTTTACTAGGATACAAAAAACACTTAAAATAGAAAGGAGGTTAATATGGCGCAAATTTTTCTTATATCGTCTGTTGATGGCCCGTTGCCGGATCTTGTTTCTGCTGAAGAAGTAACAAGTATCAGCACGGACGACCTGGTCTGCATGTGCTGCAACGCAGGCGATTAATGACGATTGGTGAAGGCGGCCACGAATAACTTTCGTGGCCTTTTAAATATCAAATAAACTATATGACAACAAAAATAGAGATCAAAAAACCTATTTCAAAAGATATTGAACAAATAAAAGAAATCACAAAACTATCCTATAAAATACCTTATCGCGAGAACGGATTAATAACAGGTTTCAAAGAGGCAGACGATTTGCAAGAAAAATTCAATCAAGGAGAGATTGGAATTATTGCCGCTTATTTTGAAAATAAAATCATCGGGGCACTAAGGTATAAAATCATTGAAAATAATGAATTTTATTTATTTAAGATAGCAGTCTTAAAAGAATTCAGAAATATTGGCGTGGCGACAAAACTCTTGGCCGCCGCCGAGGAAGAAGCAAAAAAATTTAATTGTAAAAAAATTAAACTTGATTGCGCTCAAGAAAAATTTCTTCCACGGTTTTATGAAAAAAATGGGTACAAAGTTGATGAAATTCGCGAACATGGGAACCATCACGATGTTTGTATGTCGAAAGAGACATAAACCAAAAATAAATTTATTATCGGTTCTTATTTTTCCGATTTATCAGCCAAATTTAATATCTTGATTTTGACATTTTTAGGTTTTACATCTTTATCTTTTATCTTTAACAAGCTTACCGACCTTACAATGTGTTGCCCCTCATAATAAGAATCTGAATCATATTCCGGGCCGTTTCCGGTTCCCAGTTTCCCGCCAACGACGGAGAAGGGACTGCTTTCATTAATCGGCAATGCGAAATAGAAGTCCTTGATGCCGAGAGAGTGGGAATACTTGAATACATCTTGTTCGATGGTATGCACCCCCATTCTCATGCGGTTAAAGTCGCACTTAAAGGCGGTTCCGTAGATATTCAATGCGACAAACAAAACATCCTCTACTGGCACATTATAACTTTCCGCCAGAGAATATATCTTTTTCAGGGTTATCATTATGAAGCCTCCTTTTTAGGCTTTGCCGATTTCATCAAGAAATACATCTTTTTTCTTGGTGATGAGCAAAGTGGTTAAAACTGGAACGGAAAGCGTGCCATGTTTCTCAACAATCTCCGCCACTCTTTTAAGAAACTTTTCCCGTCTTTCCTTTTCAACCTTGATGATTTTGGGGAAAGTGTTCAAAAGCATCGGGTACGTTTCTTTGTCATAGTTGTAAACCGTGACATATTTACGAAGAAAATAAAGGTAAAATAAATCGCTTCCGACAATTTCCAACTCACGTCCATTCAGCTTGCTGAATACACCCAAATTAACGTCATTATCTTGCTTGGGGTATACCAGGAAATCCGTCTTTTCTGATCTTGGAAGACCAGGAATTGATTTTACTCACAACCTTAGGATGATCATGCCTTAGAGAGTTGCCAGTAAAATAAAGCTCGCATTTTCCGGATGCCAAGGCTACTTGCAGAATGTTGGCAGTATCGTATGGTGATCTTATACAATCATAAACTAATCTTATCATATTCCGTTATCTCAATTAATTATTTAAATCCTGCTATAGCCACATTTAATCAAATCTGCCTCTATGTCGCTATAACTCTTTCCGCAAAGCATCCCGCCGGCCAAAAAATCTTTTTGAGTCACTTCGACAAGGCAAAAATCCGGCATTAAAAAATTCTTCTTTTCTTCGATGGAATCAAATTCTACATCAACAAGGACAAGACCGGCCAAGGAATCTTGGAAAACATCAATTTCAACAGTGCGGCCTTTTTGTTTCAGATAATACCGTCTCTTGCTCAACTTTTTTCCTGCAACGCAAGAAAGAGCGTCAAATTCATCTTGCGCAAGAACAATTGTTTGTTCAATCTGTTCGGACGCATTATTCGGGTTGAGCAAATTCTTTTTGGTCATTTCTAAAATATCGCCCCGTTTTCTTAATCTTAAATGCGGGTGATCGCTGGAAAGCGGCAAATACACATCGATCATATCCGAATAATCACTTTTAGAAAGGTCCGGCAAAAACTTTGCTAAATATGTTTTTTCTAACTCAACCATACAGTTTATTTGCCTTTAATTTTTTAAAATTTCATTATAGCACAAAAACCGTAATTAAAAAATGGGGGGCAGAAAAATTAATCTGCCCCCCCAATATGCTGTTTCAAAAATTAAAAATAAATTACTCTACAATCATCTTGCCGGTTATGCTTTTGCGCGCCGGCATATCGGAATAAAATACATATTCGCCTTTTTCTTCCGGCGCATTAAAGGTTATGACTCGCGTTTCTTCCTTGGCCAAACCCATTGCCACAGCCGACAACAACGAGCTCTGGAATTTAAAAACTTCCATAGATGAAGAAGCTGTAACGGACAGCGAAACCGCCTGACCGGCTTTAACCCTAAATTCGGCCGGCTCTATTTTTTCCTTTTCAAAAATTATCCTCACTACGGTGTCCGGAAGATTTTCCGGATTTATAGGATCGGATTGCAAAGGAGCGTCCGGGTTTCCGGCGAGCGTTGAATTGTCCGCTTCTTTCTTGCCGTCCAATGTCAAAACCTTGCCAGTTTCAACCTCGATCGGATTACTGCCGGCGGCCACTACCACCGCTTCAACATTTTCATAAGCTCCATCCTCTGTTTGTCTCTCAAAAGTAACTGTTTCGGATATTCCTTCATCTTTTCCGGCTTCTTCTTTAACATTCTCTATCAACTCGCCGGTTGATGGAATGGAATTTCCGCCGGATTTATCATCACCCGCACGAAAACCGCCGACAGCCAAAAAAACAATGGCAAAAATCAAGGCAACGGCCGCAGTGATTATCCAAAAAATAACTAAGATTTTTTTAAATTGATTGCTCATATTTTTAACAAATTTTATTTTGCTTTTTTATTGCAAATTAATCAATGTTTGGATTTCGCAATGTCCGGGAACGGCATCTTCCAGGGCTTTGCCGATGACTGTCCCGATTTTCGGGTCAGTGGCTAACATAGCCTCCCCCGTAACGCCGGAAGTCGTTAACAAGTCACCTTTTTTAATTAAGCCGGAAGAATCATTAACTTTTACTGGGATAACTCCAACCATGGCGACAACCGATTTCTTTTCTCCCGCGACTTTCCCCATTATCACCGAAGCTTGACCGGAAACAACGCCGACGACGCTGGAATCATATTCTTTAGAGCAGGCGGTAACATTCTTAAAGCCGCCTTCGGCCATAACCAGCACGGTTCCTTTTGGATAGTCCTTATCCGGAACAAATTCTTCGGCCGCATCGGCGCCTCCCAAATTTATCTGTCCGCCAACCGATAAATCGCCGGAAAAACTGCCATTGCCGACCACGTCCAATTTTTCGGCCGGATTGTTTGTTCCGATGCCGAAATTGCCATTAGCAAGAAGAGTTGAGCGAACTTGGCCGCCGGCAGACATATAACAAGGAGCCGTAATGGAATTCGCCACTAAAGAGCCTGCGGGAGTATAAGTATTATCTCCCACATGACTTTCAGTCAAAATATTATTTAAACGATTATAGACAACATCAACCGTATAGTAATCGCAATAATTTGAAGAAACTACATAAACATTAATATTTGTTCCATCATCATAAGTGCGGATAGATACTGGATAAGAACTTTGAGGATTGCCGCCGCTAAAGCCTAAAGATATTTCACCTGTTCGACCGATAATAACAGTGTTATAAGAAGGCGCGGAATAAGAGGAAGAATCATATAAATTCACAATTAAAGCCTCTGAAGTTCCAGAATTGGTGGCATCCTTAGGATAACTGGCTATTTGCCATGTCCTATTCCTTCCACTAAGATTCAACCTTTGCCCCCTCTCCTGTTTAATGGCTCCATTAACTTCCAGTTTCGCTGTCGGATTCGTTGTGCCGATTCCGACATTGCCAATATTAAAATAACTGTTTCCGGTAGAGCTTATCATTGTTCTGGCCGTCGAACCGTCATCAGCGTAACCGATAATACTGCCTTCATCTTCTCTTGATCTTATTACCCAGCGCCTATAGCTTGTTGGAGAATTATCTGTCCAATTGAAAACAACATCGCTTCGCAAACTTCCGGAGGTGCTGCCTTTCGGACCTAAATATATCGTATTATGAGCATAAGAAGTTGCTCCGATATGCAGACCATGGCCGCCAAAACCTATCCATTTATCAGAATCGCTCCCATACAGGTAAAGCAAATTTTTGCCATCATCTAAATTGGATATGGATAATGTATCAGAAAATAAACCGTTTCCATTAACATGTAATTTACTGCTTGGAGCCGCAGTGCCGATGCCGACATTTCCGGAATTAGAATTATAGATATTGGTGCCATTGACCGTCCAGGCGGAAGAAACAAAACTATCAACATAATTTTCAACATAATACTTGGAAGCGGCCTCGTTGTCATTTATCGGAACTAAAGACAAGCCGACGATGCGGGCACTGCCAATACCGATGCGGTTAACGCCAGAGGAACCGTCAAGAGATAAAAGAAAATTCGGGGTGGTAGATGATATTCCGACATTACCGTCATGTTTAATAACGACACGAGCTTGATTATTTGTTCCCAAAATTAAACTTCCAAGATTACTTGTTGTCCAATTATTAATAATAAAGGAGTCTAAATATCTACCATAAGTAAACGGTCCGCTACCACCGTCATTTTGACCAATAATTGTATTTTGATAACCGCCAGTCCCCAATTTTATATACATATTTCCACTATCAACACTGCCATCTCTGATAAATTTGGCAACTTCATAATCGCCGGCGGCAGAAGTGTCGTCTCGTGTCACGCTTAGTTTTGATCCGGGGTTAATCGTTCCGATACTGACATTGCCGGAAATATTCAAACCGCCACTCTTCGTTTGGGTTGTTCCACCGACATTTATCGGAGCGTCCGCATTGTTATCCGGCGGAACCGTTCCGCCTAAAGGATTTTGCCAAGCGGCCGAAGCCGAAATGGCAAAAGGCATTGTCGCTAAGACGGCGACAAAAACGAAAAAGGTTATTTTTTTAAAGTTGTTAGCCATAAATTTTACTGAAAAATTAATTATCCAATAATGAAATGATTTAAAAAAACCAACAAGCCTAAAACAATCGCCAGAACCGCTGAAAGCATTACGCTTGCGGCCATGATATCTTTTATGTCCTTAACATAATCATGGATGCGCGGCTTTAATATATCGGTAAGCCTTTCGACAGCGCTATTTAAAGTTTCAGTTAGTAGAACCAAGAATATGGCGATGGAAACAAAGCCCCATTCAACAACGGAAATTCTCCAATAAGCGCCAAGCGCTACTATCATTATAGCAATAAACAGTTCTATCTGTAAATTCTGCTCTTCTTGAAAAATTTTTTTTAAACCGAGAAGCGCATATTTCAAACTTTTCAAAAAACGGGAAAACCTAAGCATAACAATTATAATTCTTTTAAAAATTCTTCCCCCAAAGAAATCATTCTTAAACGATCTTTTTCGGTTTCATCGCTATAGCCGGATAAATGAAAAAGGCCGTGGACAAAAATGAATAACATTTCTTTTTTGAAAGAAATTTTAAGTTCGGCGGCTTGGCGCTTTATTTTGGCCGGACTGATAACTATTTCCCCGAAAAAATCGTCCTCGCCTTCAAAAGATAAAATATCAGTCGTCCTATCTTGCCCGCGATAGCGCAAATTTAATTTTTTAATTTCTCGATCGGAAATAAAAGCTACGGAAAGATTCTTGTTTTTTATTTTTCTTATCCGAAAAAACTTCTCCGCCGCCGCTAACAGCTCTTTTTGATTAATTCTGAATTTCGTAGTGTTGTTAAATTCAATCATATTTGAGTTTACGCGCCCCGCCTTGAATAGTTTTTATAAATTAAAACTGCTGACAAAAATCTGAAAAATATTTCCATAAACATCTTCTTCTGTTTCATCAGGCGAGTAGGACAAAGAATAAATCCCGATTTTCTCTTCATCGGTCAAATAAATCGCCTTTTGATCGGCCGAATAAATTCCTTGCCAACCGTTTTTACTGATAACCAAATCGGCGGAAATTGATTCTTCGGGGAAAAGATTGCCATACCAGACAAGAATATTATCTCCGCCGATGTTCTGATCGGCGGTTATTTGGAAGAAAGAATTACCGGCCGAAGAAAAAATAACCGAGCTGCCGCCGCCGGTTTCTTTAATGCTCCAAGCGGTCGGCACTAAGACGGAATATTCCGATATGCCGTTTCTATAAACGCTTAAGTTTTTATTTTCCGACAACTTGCCCGAACCGGAAGGATTATAACCATTCAAAAGTTCTGAAAGATCTCCGTAAGTATCTTCATCTGAATCGGCTTTTAAAGGATTAGTCCCCAAAACCGCTTCTTCGGCGTCGGTTAAGCCATCCGAATCGGCATCGGCGGCAGAGATTATTTTTGGTTCGACAGATTCGGTGGAGGTAGAGATCTCCGAAGTCGAAGAGGCGCTGTTAATCGGAGTGGAAGTCGAGGAAGAAACCCACCCATCTTCTTTTTCTTCGGAAACGCCTGAGAGATCTTCCTCTATCATGTCAGCATCTTCTTCTATCGGGAAATTTTTATTATCATCATCCTTCTCCACTTCTTCTTCTAAAGCGGACGGAGAAACATTTATGTTTTCGCCAACGCTTGCGCCGCGCGGATTTATCAAATAAACATAGCCGATATAAACCGCCGCTATCATCACCAATATTCCGACAATAATAATCAGCGCCCCGACCGCCTTGTTTGATTTCCCAGAACCGTTGGCGCTAACTTTGAATTTTTTCGGCATAACCCTTATCACGATTCCTTTTTCAAGATCATTTTCAATATTTTTATAATCAGGGTTCTTTTCTTCCAAATCCAAAGTTTCGTTGAATTCTTCAATTTTCCCGACAAGACTGTCGGTGTTTTTCTCAGACATAATTTTATTTGTTAAGTTTTCCTTCTCCTTTTGGGTCATACCCGGATTGAACCTCTACACCATCCAAGTAGGAATCAGAGTCGGTATCGCTATTGTTTGGGTCGGTTGAATAAATCATAACTTCATCGTAATCCGAAAGATTGTCATCATCAGTGTCCGTATCCGCCGGATCGGTTTTAAAAACATCGAGTTCTTCTTTATCGGACAACCCGTCGCCGTCGGTATCAATTAAAGATCGGTCAGAGCTGGTTGAATTTTCTTCTTCGCCGAGAACACCGTCTCTGCTGTCATCGGTCAAAACACTTGAAGATTCGCTGGAAGTAGCCGCTTCTTCCTCCGCGGTGGATGTCGCCAGCGGCGGATTTCCTTCTAAAACAAAATTTTCTTCGCTGTTCTGTTCGTTTTCGTCCTGATAATCTTTATTTTCTTCTTTGCTTTCATCCTCAACATTTTCAATTTCCTCAATTTCCGGAGAAAGAGATTTTTCTCCATTTTCATTAACAGCGGATTCTTGCTTAAAAGCGGAAAGAAGCATTTTTTTAAAATCATCAATCTCGGAAAAACCTAAAAACTTAAATGCTACAAATACGCCAAAAGCAGCCACAATCAAAAAAATCAAAACTACTAATAACACATTGGGAATCCTGGAAGATTTCTTTCCCGCCGCTCCCGTCTTTGAACCAACTGTCCCTTCTCCGCCAACAGAATCATTTTCCAGGCCGGAAAAAATATCTTCAGCCGGGCGAGGAGGCGTTAAAGCATCCGGCGCCGAAACGCCTTGATTGGGGTTTTTTTCAATATCTTCAAACATATTTTGTTGGCGGCAGACAAAAATCTTTGCCGGCCGAAAAATTATTTAATTAATTTTTATTGTTCAAAAAAATAAGATTCTTTTAAAATACCATCTCCGAAACCGCGAGTCGTACCGTCGGAAACCGCCGGCAAATCATCTCCGAAACCTTCTTCTCCGCTATCGCGGCAATAATAAAATTTCTGACCGGTGTCATGGCAAGTTCCGGTGGATAATAAACAATTAGAATCATCGTCCAGCCATGGAGACCAAGTAAAATCATCAGCTATCGCCGGCCAAGGATTGGCGCAAACAAAAACATAAATATCGGAATGGGCTGAAAAACCATCTCCGACATTTGAAGCCGTTCCGTCTGTTATATCAATAATAGCCGTTAAATCGGTTTTTTCATCAACAACATCTTCTTTGGCCCTCACCAGCTGGGAATCACTATTTAATCCGAAAGGTCCGGAAGTTACAATCTCTGCCACGTCGTCATTAGTAACATTCCAATCCCATTGCCAGGAATATCCAGCAACAGGATAAAGTTTCTGCCCGTTGGACGAATAAGCGCTAGCAACAAAAACTTTATCCGAATCTTCGGTTTGATCAAAAGAATCAGCTTCCAAATCAGTGTCGTTTTCATTTAAATCATTCTCAACTTTTTTAAACAAATATGAAGATGGTTTTATTTCCACGCCGCTAATATCACAAAGACCTTTTTCACCGTTATTTCTTGTGGTGAACGACCAAATATAAGCCGGATGATAAGTTTCTCCGCCGATCGTCTTGGTAAAAGTTAAACCGCCAAAAGAAGAAGAATTGTCAACCGGGCTGTTGTCGGAATACATTCCGATCCCAAAAGAATTTTTTACGCCGGCGGAATTATTCAACTCGCCATCGCCTTTGATAATCACAAAATATTTAACTCCGACATCCAAAATCCCTGACGGCCGGAACAACAAGCGCGTAGAATCGCTTCCGATTTGTTCCGAGCCTACTGAACCGGCAATAGCGCAATATTTTTTAGAAGGATCCGGACCTGGGCTGGCCTTAACATTTTTCCCAAAAAGACCGCGGATAAAATCGGCGGCGTTATTAGCCAAAGCGTAAAATAAATTTTTACGCGAATCTTGAGCCGAAGAAAGCAAAACCGTATTCTCCGGACAGTCGCCGCTATATTCTCCAACAACTAAAACATTCCCTTTAAAACTGCCGGGTTGCATAGTCTGATTAAAATCAACATAAATAGCGGCGTTGGTGCAAGCATCGGTGCTGCCATCAGCCGGAGACTGCGCTATAATACTCGGTCTAGTCCGGCAACAAGAGTCAATGCCGCACCCCACGGAAACCGGCTCTGAGCCGTCGGAAACACATTGAGAATTTTCCGAACAGCCGCAGCACAAACCTCTTTCTTCGCCGCCGCAAGGAGCAACATCAGGCTGGCAGACCAAGCTTGAATTTATAATTGAACATTTATCATCGGATGGATCGCAACAACAATAACCGCAACCTTTTTCATATCCGGCTCGGCAAGAAAAAGGATTAGAGCAAATACTGTCATCGCAAGAGCCTGTTTCACGATTTTCGCAATATAAACCCAGATTAAAAAATCCGCCACCGCACTCCGCTTGGCATTCGGAAAATTTCTTATAGCCCTTATCTTCTGGAAAGGCCACCGGACCAGAAGCGGAACATCCGCCGGCTTCGTCGCAAACATGGTAGCCGCAATAAGCCAAACCGTCTTGTTCCACCAGATCGAAAACATTCCCTTCACCCCTGGCAAATTGGCGGCTTACGCAATTATTATCCTTCGTGCCATCAACACAGCAAGTGGTGCTGTGGATAGTACAGCTTTCAGTATTAAGAGAAGCGCAATCGCCGCAAACGCCTTCCGGCACTCCGTCTCCGTCGGGGTCGGCATTAACGTCGCAATATTTAGCATAAGAAGATCCTTCGCAATTGCAAGCCGCATCAGAAGCCGCTTGATCAACTACGCCGTCTTTTTCTATGCGGCAGCCGGAACAAAGCCCGTAAGTGCCGGAATCTTCATTCCGATCCGAACCGCAAACACCTTCGCAAGACAACCCCAAACAACAATCATTATCACCATTAGCTTTAAGACAACAACATTCGCAATTATCATTATCGGCTGAACATTCCCCCGGAGAATTTAAGCAAACGCCGAAAGGGCAAGTATTAGAAAGCTTACTCCTATCCGCACAGCTCTGATTTATCAAATCGTCTTCGTTTAATTCAAAACTGGTTGAAAATTCCCATTCAAAAACACTGGACGGAATATCAACCGAACAATCTTTAAGACTATCGGCACAACGTCCAGCGGCGGATGTTTCCGCCGGACAACAAACCTGGGAACCGCAAACAGCATCAGGATCGGAAGATTCCAAACAGCTGCCGATTTCCAAATTAAGCCCGTTGCCGACAACCTCCGGAGAATTTTTTACGACTCGAACCAACCCGGTAACAGCTCCTTCGGGGACAATAGCTTCAACATGATAAGCCTTATTTCCTCCAGAACCCTCCTCTGCCCATAAAGGCAAATAACCAATACCGAAAACATTACGATTATTGCTGAATTTTACCTTGCTTAAATTAGAGTCGAAATCTCCGAAATATTCACCCCACAATTCAACGGTTTGCCCGATTTCAGCCGCCGACGGTTTTATTTTGCATAAAGACGGAGAAAGCTCTTCTTCGGCGCTAACCGTAAAAAAACTCGGGCTTAAATCTTGAGTGTCAACCGTTTCGCCATTCGCAAAAATCGTCAAACTATAATTACCGTCGGAAATACTATTTGGAACTTTAATTAAAATTTGCTTATCGCCCCAAACACTGTCAGAACAAATACTTGGAAAAGAATAATTAGCTTCAACACCGGTTTCATCATCACCGAAATAAACCGCTCCACCCCCCTGGGAAGATCCAAAACCGCTTCCATAAATAGTTATATATTGCCCCGGAGCGCCAATAGCCGGTTCAAAGGAAATAATTCTCGGTCCGGCGATTTTTTCTCCGATTTTTTTAAATTTAAAATAATTGCTCGGAACGCCAGCAAAAGAAGATACAAAGGTCGTCGTGTTGCCGACTTTAATATTCGGAACCAAAGCCGAGCCGTTTAAAGATCCGAAACTGGAGTTTTTCCCTGATATTGACGATTTTAAACTCCCGAATTTGGCCGAAGAGTTTTCCATATTTACACCGTAATAAAAAATTTCCTCATCAAAAGAGCCGCTTTCCGGAGATATTTTGCATAAACCGGGACGCTTAATAGTATTTAAAACAAAATCCGGTAAAACACTTCCAACTTCATTGTCAGTATCTTCAATCTTGGAATCAGCCGTTATAATTCTAATCGGACCGCTTTCCGCTCCATCGGGAATAGTAATTATAATTCTTTCGTCAGTCCAATTATTATCGCAAAGAGGATTACTCGGAGGCAGAGCCGCGATTCCGAAAGATGAACCATCCCAAAAAAGAACACTGCCGGTCGTTGTCCCGAAATGTTGGCCGGATATAGTTATAATATTGCCAACAGCCCCGTTCGGCGCGGATATATTACAAGTTGAATCTGAACAATCAGAATCCTTAGTGCAAAAAGTATTGATATTGTTAGCACAAAAACCACCAACCGGACTTATTTCTTCAATAATTGGATAAGCTATGCAGGTGCAAGTCGGACTTTCACCAAAATTATCACAAGTCAGACCGCGCGAACAAATTCCGCTGTCAGCTTGACAGCCTTCAATTCCTTTATCAGAGTCACAAGATTGGCCGAGTCCGCTGCCCTCTTGGCAAGTACAACTGTCGCTGTCGCAAAAAAGACCGGAACCGCAAAGAGCCCCTTCCGGCTGGCATCCTCCCATGCCATCCTCAGAATCGCAAGAATCGCCTATCCCCCCCAAAGGACGGCATCGGCAATTTGAAGGATTGCAATAATAGCCGGCGGAACACAACCCATCATCAGCTTCGCAGACCGCAGTAAGGGTGTTGGAGTCGCAAGAATTCCCTCCTTCGTCGCCGTAAGGCACGGTACTTCCGCCGCCGTCGCCACCTCCACCGCCCTCAGCATCGGTTATTGAAGACATTTTATTAATTACATAGGTGGCAATCGCCAAAGAAGAAAGAATAATCACTATGCCGATAACAGCGCTGATGATTATTTTTTTGGCGATTTCCACTCTTTTCTCGTCGCCGTTTGAAGTCATCCAAACAAATCCGCCGTAAATAATAAAACCAAGCGCCAATATCCCCAAAAATCCCAAAATAATCTGAATTATTCTGACAGCTAAAATTTTGGGATCGGCATCGCCAAGATTAAGAGCTTCTCCAACATCCAAGCCATAATCGGATTGCGCCAAAGCTAAATTGCCAACAACTAAAAATATCGCCGCGATTGAAAAAAATACTATAAATTTTATATTTTTCTTGAACATTTAAATAGCGTAAAAATAAAATTATAAACAGCTTCCATCAGAAGATAAAACAGAAGCCGGACTTCCATTGCAGCAAGAAGGATAATTTTCCGTGGCGGCGCACCCTGGACCGGACGAAGGTTTGTAACAATTCTGATAAACATCCCTGACTCCAGAACCAACCTGCGCTCGATAATCCAAAACTTCCGCAAAAACGCCATGCTTTATTATGGCTCTACCACCGTCGGTCTCCCCGTCCGAATCAGAATCAATATCAGCGCTTTCAATCCAATAACCTATCGGCGTGTCCGATAAGCTCCAAATATTTATATTTTTGTGGATAAATTTATCATCACCGCTTTTTATTTCAGTAAAACCGGTTTTTAAGGAAGCGGCCGACATTGGTTTATTAAATGTTATTTCCACATCATCATTTAAGGAAATGCCTGAGGCGTTTAATGCCGGGTAAAGAGATATTATGGCCGGGGAACTTATTTCCATTTTGTCAGAAATGAAAAACGACCAAGCAAAATTATCTCCTTCTGCAACAGAGGGGGAATTTTCATAATAAAAACTGGCCGGACCAGAAGCCGCTCCGTCACGATTGCCATCCAGAGAATTAAAAGCAACATCAGTTATTCCGTTTAAAAGAGAAGGATTGGCTTGCGGATAATTATCCCCTTCGGAATTGCGACAGAAACCGCCGGAACATTGGCTGTACGGCGATTTGCCGGCGCAATCGTTTCCAGAAGCGCAAGCCATCAAGCTGGCCGCTCGTACCTCGACGCGAATATTTCCAGAAGCTGGCAAACAATAAATCGGCTCGCCGCAACCATTCACGCCGCATTGCTTGTCGCTTATAAATTCAACAGTTTTGTACTGGTTAGCAATACTAAAACTCCCGGATAAATAATTTCCCGAACAAAGCCCCCCTGAACAGTAAAACGAGCGGCAATCAGAATCGGTCGAGCAAGCCGCTCCGTTTAGGACATTCAACGCGGCGTTATTGACAATTTGCAAGCTATCAGAAACATTATCCGCCGAACCAACAACAGCTGACGGCAAAACCGGCTCATTAAAATTTATTTTAATGAGCGAATTCATCGACTTGTCCTTTTGATCTTTTATGGTTACCCCGGAACCGGCGTCGACTCCTCCGGATAACTGAGTTATTAATAATTTGGAAGCGTCGGAAGAAGATATAATAATATTATTTCCCTTGGAACCGCCAATAGCTGACGTAATATTTACAACCTGATCTATTGAAGAGGCGTTAATATCAGGATGTTTAGTTATAATAGCGGCGATATTCCCGGCCGTCGACGCCCGATCGGCGCCAAGAGGTATTTGATTGCCGCTCTCTGCCGTTCCGGAAACAAAAACATAAACTTCGCGGCCGATAGTCAAAGTGTCGGCTTGGACAACCGCCTGAGCGGACATTGTCCAAAAATTACCAGCCTCAACTGCTTGATCAGCGCGCAAAACCAAAACCCCGGGAAAAGTTATTTCATTTCTGGCGTTAAAATTGGCGGTGGCGATATTCAAACCCTTAGTTTCATTTCTTAAAACACCTTTAATACCGTCAGCTAAAACCGTCAGACTTAAATTGCCGTCTTGGCCGGAATTCTCATCAACCAAAACACTGGCCGGCGGTCCGGACAAGCCGGAAACCGAAGCGACCTTATAAACAGCCGGTTGTGAAACAACCACTACCCTTCCGGACGCCCAAACCGCCGGAGAAGAAACCGGAACATCGGCTAAATTATCGGCGACCGGCCAAACTCCGCCATCTTTAACTTGCGGAGGGGTTAAATCTAATTTATTAGAAACTTCAAAACTCCATTCCATAAAATCAGAACCGCAATTTTCAAAAACCGTTGAACCGGAAACTGTCTTTATGTTGTCGGAAAGATATATTGAGTATAAAATATCCTCTAACGCCGAACCAAGATATTCAGCCGGAGAAAAAATAAAATTTTTCCTGTCGGAAGCATTATAAACCCTGACGCTTGATAAAAAATTATCAGAACCGGAAGCTGTTTTGTATATCCTAACGCTGTCTGAGATAAGTTCACTGCCATTGCAAAGACCGCTAATGGCATTGGTGCAAATCGTCGCTGGATTAATTTCCTCTTTGAAAGTAACTAAAATTGAAGTATTGCGCGGTACATTTTTCTGGCTTGGCTCAGGATAAACCGATTCAATACTGCAAGCTCCGATAATGCCAGCGCCTTCCAAACCGAAAATTCTGCCGCCCCCATCAGTTCTCGGCGCGGACATTTCAGACCCGTCAACCGCCTCTGAAAGCTTGTTTATAACATAAGTAGCAATAGCCAAAGATGATAAAATTATCACAATACCGATAACAGCGTTAATTATGATTTTTTTAGCCCGTTCGACTTTTGATTCATCGCCGGCCGAAGTCATCCACAAAAAACCAGCGTAAATTATTAAGCCAACCGCTAAAAGTCCTAAAAATCCTAAAACAATCTGAATTATTCTTATAATAAGTATACGCGGGTCAGTATCGCCCAAAGCTAACTGTTCGCCAACGCCCAGTCCGTAGCTATCTTGAGCGAAACAAAAACCCGCCACTGAAAAAACAGCCAAAAAAACAAACAAAATTATTCCGATTTTTAAAAATTTTTTAAACATTGCGCGGTTTTAAAAAATCACTTAGCACTTTACAAATCCACACCTTTGATATTAAATTATATTATAGCATAAAAATAAAAAACTATAAAAGCATCTTTGCAAGAAACCGCTTGTTTGTTTATGACTATTAAAGAAATAATCGCCAAAGTAAAAGAAAACAATCCTCAAGCCGATACCGACCTTATTCGGCTGGCTTATGAATACGCCGATCGCGCCCATAAGGGGCAAATTAGAAAAAGCGGCGAACCCTATATAATCCATCCTTTATATACCGCTTTTCTTCTGGCGCAGATGAAAGCCGATCTCAACACTGTTATTGCCGGACTTCTGCATGATGTTCCCGAGGACACTGATTACGGGATTGAGGATGTTAAAAAAAATTTCGGCGAGGAAATCGCTAATTTGGTCGAAGGTATAACGAAACTAGGAAAAATAAAATACCGCGGATTGGAAAGATATCGAGAAAATTTAAGAAAAATGTTTTTAGCTATGGCTTCGGATATTCGCATTATAATGATAAAATTCTGCGATCGCCTGCACAACTTAATGACCATAGAGTCTTTACCGAAAGAAAAACAAGAAAGAATATCTCGAGAAACTTTGGAAATTTATGTGCCGATAGCTGAACTTTTAGGAATGTGGGGATTAAAATGGCAGATGGATGATTTATGTTTTAAAATCCTCTACCCCGATGAATTTAAAAAAATAGAATACAAATATGAGATAGAGAAAAAGGCAGAAAATAACCAATACATCCTAAGAGTGAAAAATATTTTGCATGAAGAGTTGAAAAAAGCCGCCGTCGGCCATTCCATAGAAGGACGTTTTAAACATTTATATAGTATTTGGCTGAAAATGCAGACAAAAAACCGACGGTTTGATGAAATTTACGATGTTTTCGCTTTACGCATTTTAGTCGGCACCATCTCAGACTGCTACAAGACTCTTGGAATAATCCATTCCCTCTGGAAACCCAAACCGGGGCGCTTTAAAGATTATATAGCTCTACCCAAACCCAATGGCTATCGCTCTTTGCATACTACGGTTTTCGGTCCGGACGGCAAATCAGTGGAATTCCAAATAAGGACCGAAGAAATGAACGATGAAGCTCTTTACGGTATTGCCGCTCATTGGCATTATAAAAGAAAATTTAAAAATGAAAAAAATGAACAGCCGAAATGGGTTGAAGAAATTTTAGAAATTCAAAAACAAATAAAAAATACGGAGGATTTTATAAAAAATGTTAAATTTGAAGTTTTTCAACATCGTATTTTTATTTTTTCCCCTAAAGGCGACGTTTTCGAGCTTCCTGAAAATTCCACTCCAATAGATTTCGCTTATGCCGTCCATACCGAAATCGGCAATAAAGCCACCGGGGCTATTATTAATGAAGAGATGGGCAAATTAGATCAAACATTGAAAAACGGCGATATGGTGGAAATTATAATTGACAAAAACCGCCGCGGACCGAATTTAGCTTGGCTTGATTTTGCTAAAAGCAAAAGGGCTAAAGAAAAAATTAAACAGAATGCGGAAAAATATTCTTTATTTAAAAGGTTATTAAAGATGGGCAGGTCTAATAAAAAATCTTATAGATAAAAAAACACCCGCCATTTCCGCGTGTGTTTTTGTTTTTTCCGTTATCTCTTGGCTCCGCCGTAGGCGATCGCTCTGACA
>CAZALZ010000017.1:0-18492 GCA_964486475.1 uncultured Gammaproteobacteria bacterium
AACATTCCTCATATGCGGCAACTGCCACACCTCCGAGAAGTATATTCCCCCAACCTCTTCTTCGTAACTGGAGCCTCAGCAATGCACTCTTTAAAAGTAAGTGATGCAATCGGAAAGGCCCTTAAGCAATTCGCGCTTGACACTAACCAGACAATGCAAGCCGTCGCTGAAACTGCAATCACCGAGAAAATCCAAAGAGAAACCCTGAAAAAGGTGAACAGTTAATGGTTGTTAAATTCAGAAGCAATCAGCTAAACCTTCTCCATGCCTACTTCAAAGCATTCTCAGCATACGTTGACGAGATAAACCTTGAAGTCAGTCCAAACGGTTTAGTCTTCCGGCAACTCGATCCATCAAGAGTATCCATGTTTGACGTAATTCTTCCAAAAGAAATCTTCATTGAGTTCGAATGCGACAAAGAAAAAATCCTCTGCTTCAACGGATCACCTCTGCTAAAAGTCTTCAAACTCGCTGTTGAAAGCGACGTTGTTGAATTTGAGGAAAGCGAAAATGCCCAGCATCTCCTTGTCACACTCATCGGTGAAGCGAAACAAACCTTCAAACTACCCATACTTGAAGAACGAGAAGACAAAGTACCGCCACCCAACGTCAGCTTCACAGCCAAGGCAACAATAAAAACTGCCCTGTTCAATCGGTTATTAGCAAACGCCCAAAACGTCAGTGACCACATGAAACTCTTACTAACAAATGAAGGACTCACAATGCAAGTCATAGGAGATATAGTTGACGCTAAACTGTTCGTGGCTTCCCAAGAGTTATCATCACCACAAGTAACCAAAGAAACAAAATCGACATATAGCCTAAGCTACATGACGGAAGTAACCAAATGCTTAAGCGAATCATGCGATGCCGTCACGTTACAATGGACAACTGACTTTCCAATATTAGTCGAGTTCCATCTTAGACATGCTGGCCAAATGAGGTTCTTTTTAGCTCCAAGAATTGAAACCGATTAACGGTTTCTTTTTTTCATTCATGTGGTTACTGATGAGTTCTATATCCTGTGTTATGTGCACCAGTCACGCTGACAAACCAGTGCACCGCTGCTGGCTCCGGGGTAAGGTCTTCAGCAGCATTGATGATATGAAGCGTGAGGCGGTTCAGTGTTTCTTCTTTCATCGAAAAGAGTCTAAGCCACACGATGAATTTATGATGCCGCCTGAAATTATCGTGGAGTAGTTTTGGGAACATTTTTTCTTTTACCATAAAGGGGGTGAATTGGGGAATATGGGGAATAAACAGAAACTAGCTTTGGGTGTACTTACTGTTCTGGTTGCTACTTCTGTTATTGGCTATGCAGTCGCATCGTATGTTATGACTACGCCAACGATTACTGTTACTGTTACTAAGGCTGAGACTATGGGCATCGCTTCAAGCTCGCAAACAATTGTTGAAGGGCAGACGTTGACTTTGACTGCAACAATCAGCGATCAGAGAAATGGCGTTGTCGTTACCTTCTATCAGGATGGAGTTTCTTGTGGTCAGGCTACCAGCATGGGCGGTGGTATCGCTACATTGACACTTACACCGTCACAGGGTACACACAGTTACTACGCAGTCGCTAGCCATCCATAAAACAAGTTGGCTTCTATATTGAAGCCTTCAATCCTTTTTTAAAAAATTAGTTGCTTATTGCTTTGAGAAATTCTGCCCGATCAATCCGGCTATCCGCGATGATGTGGCTGAGTGTTCCGGCGCAGAGCTCCCGGTGATCCGGCACAATCAATCGTAATGGTTTGCGGTAGTCTTTTCGGTTAACTAATGTCAAGTGGCTGCCTCGCTTGTTTTCGATTTCAAAATGCTTCTTGGTTAGAACCTTTACGACGTCTCGGCCTGAGACTGTTGGCAGCTTGCTCACAAGCTTCACTTCAAAAGAAAAATCAGTGGGGGGTTTTACCGGGGAGTTCTTAACCAACCCAGCCACTCTGTATCCAAAGGAACACTGGAAATCTACAGGGTTGCAATCTCTCCCGGAAACTGATACTCGATGAACCCCTCAACAGTAAAATAGTTTTCAGAGCGAAGATGTGCTTGATATTTTTCTATTACAACCTTGGGAAGTTGTGCAGAAGTATGGAACGATTCACTTTGAAAGTGGCTCTCTGGATTAAGCAGTGCTCTAAGCCATACTTGCAACTCCCAAGGTTCAGATATGTTATGGGTGCTGCCAGAAGCCACTTACTCGGTGAAAATTATGTTTAAAGAGCATACCTTTGGTGTTATAGAAATTGCTGCAAAATTACTTGGTAGACATTATCGTGTCTTTTTAGAATACGAAATCGATCGACATTGTAATGTAACAGAGCGTCCAAGGTTCTATCGTGCTGACGTATTTGCAATTAAGGAAGATCGAGTTATTATTGTTGAAGTTGGTTATTGTACAAAAGCGAAACTGCAAGAACTAAAGGTTTTAGTGCCTAATGCTGAAGTGGTACATCTCTATAGACCCACTCCATTTAATGAATGGTATAGCAAAAGAAAGGTGGCATTATGGACTGAGTTAGAGGATTATCAACTTATGTCTCTCTACAATTTGCATCTTCTAACGGTAGAGCAGATAGCCCAGATATTTCCTGATAAGAACATTGGGGCTATTAGGTCGCGGATAGAGACTCTGATTAAGAGGAAGGCGGTCATTCGAACAAAACATAAACCTGTTAATCGATCATATCGTGCTCATTCTCAATGGCTTCCTGAGGAAGACTCTTTATTGATTAAATTAAGAAATGAAGGTTTGTATGCTTCGCGGATCGCTCAAATAATTACTAATCATCCGAGAGCAGACATTCGACAAAGAATTAAACATCTTCGAGTACAGAACTTGTTATGTCCTTTTGTTCACTCGGCTAGCAGTCGCTCTAAGTAGATTCACAATTTTTTCTTTGACTTTTTTTGATGGTCTTTTTCCATGCTTTTGATATGTAAGAAGTTTTTTGTTTCAAAAAAATTTTTGAATTTCTAATATACTTGGTTCTGGGAATGTTCCTTAAACTTGAGTTATAGGAACCTTTTTCCCATATGGATTTTGAACATGGAGGGGGGTTGTGAAATAGAAAGTCGAGCGCGTTTTGCTCTTTTCGCGGGGTAGAGTATTTGAATTTAGAGAAAATATGACAGGTGGAATAAAAATGTGCGAAACATAATATGTTTTTAACATTTTTTCTATTGATGATTAATGGGTCGACCAAAAACTGTTGAAGGCTCTGCCGACAGCAATACACACACTTTTTACTGTTCTCCTGATAAGTGGAAAGCATACCAAGAAGTTGCTAAGAACCTGAACATTGCAGCAAGTGAACTTCTGAGAAGAGATATTGATGCAACGCTGGAGAAGTTCCAAAAAGGTGACATTAAGAAGTCTGAGTTTAATCTTGAAAAGAAACAGGCTGAGCTTCTAGATGCCATTAACCTTGAGAAGCGGTTAGAGAGAACTTTGAAAGATATTGTAATTGGCAAGAATAAGACAGCTATTGGGATGTTCCGTGACTATGCAATGCGGTTTGGTAGCGACTTCAATTATAAGAAGGACTTCGCTCGGGCTGTTGAGAAAATGAAAACGGTGGCGGTTGATCCTTCTCTAAGAGTAAAGTTTGTGTTGTATGGTCAGGCTATCTTAAATCGGCAAGCTATTGAAACTGAAATTGACACTTACTTGTCTGGTACTGGTGATGTCGGGGAGGTGGATTCACCCCCTTTAGTTGAAGCGGCGCCGCTAGCCGCCTAATTATTCCACCTGTCATAAAACATAATGTTCTCTAAATTATCCTTATAGGTTGTGCGTTTTCGGACATATCGATGCCTCGTCAAAGCCATTTTTCTTTTAGTGTTCAGCTATGAAAACTTCCTACAAAATTTTGGCTTTATTATTAATCTCAATCACAATTAGTTCAGTCTTTGTCGGTTTAGGTGCTTCCTATCATTATACGCCTGACCCAGCGTTTACGCCTCAACCTTTAGGTTTAGAACTCACCGCTAACTCAACCGCGCCGCTATATGTCGGTCAAACTGTCATGTTTCAAGCGAATATGACTGTGCCCACTCATAATGTGAATTATCGGGATTGGGATTTCTGGGTTGAAAGAACCAAAACAGTGCCGGACTATGACGTTAACAGTTTCTATTACTCTTGGTACACGGATGATTCTAACAATTCAGTTCTAACCTCTGAAGGATTGGCTGCAAACTTTACTTACACTGAAATCACTGATATCCCATGCAATGTTACGCTTCAAGTTATGATTGACAACCAAATACTCAACAGTTCATCACTTACCGTTTTACCAGCTTCCCAACCTAAAACGCTTCAAGTTTCTATAGCTAACCCGAAAGGATACACACCGAAATTGGCGCCTCAAGAAACATTACAGCTTTCGGCCAACATCACAGCACTAAACCAGTGGAATAACGAAACTCTGACAGTAGCCTCACCACAATGCGAGTACATATACACTTTAACCCCCCGCGATCAAGTAGTCATGCTGGTGGATGGTGAACAATTCACTTTCGAAAAAGAAACCAGTTACCTTTTCAATTCATCTAACGGTGGATTGACTGTTGCTTATGCCTCTGCTTTCGACGTCAACGTTTACATCAGCCTTCAAATACACTGCATCGATGAAAACTCTACATTCTATAACCAAACCGCCAAAGGCTCTATTGAAATCAGCGACCCCTTCACGAGTCCCGGCTTCAAATTCGATGGCTCCGTTGCTACAGCCGCCGTTATTTGCCGAGCAGACGGTTTAGGATGGTTCCGCGCTTACGATGGCTTAACAGGTGCCAAAATCTCTGCTTTAGACTCAACTAACCCAGATACCACTTTAGACGGCGCATTGATAACTTATACTGGTAAGACCGTTTATGTTGATGGTGGCGCTTGGACTGGTGCAGCTTTAACGGTTCCAGCGTCTACGACTTTGATTGCTGATCCTTCAACAACAGGAATCAAGTACACTTCAATTGGCGCTAACGCAAGGATTGATGAACCAGCTTTTAACACTTGCTTCGGCGGCTACAGTGGCGGCAGTTACACGATTGTTACTGGTTCAAGCGCGATGGCTTCAGGTACAGCTAATTACTTAGCGATGAAGCCCGACAGTACAATCTCATGGTCCTCAACAAATCATACCTCAGTTGAACAAAGCTGTATTACCTCTGCAACCTCGATTAACGGCACTATAATTCTCAACCAAGTACAACATGACATAAACTTGGTTGTTCCAGCAAATATTTGCATTATTGAAACCTACAACGGAAAAATAACAGTCTACGGTAACACTGCATACGCAAACGGTTTATACTCAACTCCAAGCAAATCAAACGTTGATTACACAAGAAAATCCGATGCTTACCTTGAATTATACACTACAGCAAGATACGGGTTCGAACGCACCGCTGAATGGACGCTACCAGCACAAGCAACGATAGATTATGCAGAAAGAACTCAAGGAAACAGCAGCTTAGACGTATTATTATCGGGCGCAACAACCGTTAATATAGATAAAACTGTATCCTTAAATTTAGTTAATAAAACATTAGCAGTTGATATAAAGCTTGATAACTCTAAACTGTACTCTTTTGTTATTCTTCTTCAATCTCATAATTCATGGAGCCACTATTATAAAGTACAGTTAACCGCAATTAACAATCCGTCGTTAGCCATTACTAACGGAACATGGGCAACGCACTTTATCGATTTACCTAATGCAATAACAAGCACTTCAGGAAACCCATCACTATCGGACATAACAACTATCAGGATACAGATTGATTGTGCAGCAGCCAATACGGTACACCTAAACATTGATGATTTCAGAATTATAACAGCATCTACCAGCGGATACTTAACAATACGGTTAGATGATGGTCTTTTAGCAACCTATAATATGTATAAACTGATGGATGCACGGGGGCTTAGAGGAGTTGAAGCTGTTATTCCATCTGGACCCAAAGCTATAGGTAGCGCCACAAGAGTGAATGTTACACAATTAACTGAAATGCAAAATAGCGGGTGGGATATTGTTTCCCATAGTTATACACATCCCGAACTTGCAACTGGTTACTCCAACTTTATGGCATCTATGACTATAGAGCAACAAAATGAAGAATTATTTAAGAGTCAACAGTGGCTTGTCGCTAATGGGTTTGCTAAAGGTTCACGATTCTTTGTTGCGCCCGGCAATACTTACGATGCGAATCTGCTAAGTTTAATACCACAATATTACACTGCATCTCAAATAAGTTTACGTGGCCCATTATATCAATGCGTCCCACCTGTTAATCCCTACACATTGTCTTGTCGAGATACTGATGAATTTAACACCGCAGCTAACTTAGCAATCTATAAAGGTATAATAGATTACGCAGTTACTAATAATGCTTGGATAACATTTTATGCACACAACATGATTAACAGTACATTATTCACTGAATTTTTGGATTATGTTGTTGCGTCAGGAATCAAAGTCGTCACTTTCTCAGACGTATTCGACAATGTAGTTGGTAACGACGGCTACAAAGTAACAAATACTGGCTATGCAAATACTGTTACAAACGGAACATGGATACCCCACGGATTACCTTTAACACCAAATGGTAAATACGAATTGAACATTGCTGGTTCAAAAATAATTAACAGCACATGCTACCTATTGGAACCAACATTACTGGCTTCAAACTCAACACATGTTCAAGCGGAATTTTTGTTCTGGGATGGCACCACGACGCAACCTGTTACTGCATCAGAAGCAAGAACAATACACTATTACTTTGAATACATCCCTACAACTTAGTTTAGTTTGTTGCTGTGTAAAAAACACTCCCCATTTCTTCATTTGTAACAAACTGTACCTATAACTTTTTTCTATCGGTAATTACAAATGCCTAGAAGAAAAATTGTTTGGACCAAAGATAACCCACCTGAGACTTGTCGGGGTTGTTTGAGTTATAATCCTGAGCTTTACGGTAATGAGCGACCTTGCCTTAAGCATTCGCGGTTCCCTGATGAGATAGGTTTATGTCGAGATAAAAGGTTCCCTTAATTATGCTTGAGAGAACCTTCTAGCTTGGGGGTCATGGCATTTTTCTTTTAAGGTTGATTAACTTTGAATATTTACAGCAAGAAAGTTTTTGCTTCATTATTTGTTATAGCATTTCTCTTAAGCTCAATGTGTGTTTATACGGTTATAAAACCGGGTGATCAGGTTGTTTCTGGTCAGGGCTTCACTTGTGTTGGGCTTTCTGTCTCTCCTGAGGGCGGGACTTTCAAGTTAGGTGTTAATGAGTCAAAAACTTTTACGGCGACTGCAACTAATGGTTCGGTTCCCTTCGATTATTCTTGGACTGTTGCGGCTAGCGGAAACTTTACAATCCAATTAAACGGTGAAAACCATGATGTAACTGACGCTTCAAGCATCATTGTATCGGGTCAAGAACTAACACTTTGTTATCCAGTAGCTACCGAGGAATATGTGAGTGTTCAAGCGCAAGTTACCGATGCGAATGGTTACACAGGCTCTATTTTGCAGCCGTTTATAGTTGCTGATCCTTATACTTCGTCGGGCTACAAATTCGACGCTTCAACAGCAACGGCTAGCTACATTATTCAGGCTGATGGTAAGGGGTGGTATCGTGCGATTGAGGGGGCTACAGGGGCAGTGAAGTTTCCCTCAATAAGTGCCGATTTTGTTGTTGATTCAGTAATAAATAGTATTCCTGTTGTTGGCACTGTTCAGTTTCAAAATGGATTATACCCTGATGTTTCCATATTGATTTCAGATAAGTTTATTCAATTAATTGGAGAAACAAGGGCGGGTGTTGTACTTCGTGGTCAAGGTTCTGGTACGGTTACAATACAGATAGCCAATACTGCGTTATTGCCAACTACCGGGAGCCAAGGATTTCAGCGGCTCACTGTTGATAACGCCGATGGCACTGGAATAGGTGTGTATCTAAACAATGTTACCTATTGTGACTTCAGAGATTTCACAATAAGAAACTGTGGTGAAGGCTTGCGACTATCAGGCTGTTTGGTTAATACTTTTTCGGGCTACTTTATAGGCCATAACACAATCGGAATCTCTTTAATTGGCGATAATCCTTGGGGTACTAATGCAAATCTTTTTAGTGGAGGCGAAATAGGAGCTAATACATTACATAATGTTGACATTGAAGGTGCTGGATACGAGGCTTCTGGAAACGTCTTTGATGGCACAACAATGGAAGGTACACAGGCGGTTATGATCCAAATAAACTCTGATGGCAGTTCACCAAGCAATAATAAATTTATTAATGGGTGGTATGAATCTCACTCCACAGATACCCCAACTATTTTTAATGAAGCCAAATCACAGGGCGATTACCCTAATAATCAGGTTATTGAAAACAACCGTATAGTCTGTGCTAACGGTAACTTTTATGCTTATGTAAATAATGGTGATGGGGCTATTTTTAACTACAATATAATTTATCCATATTCTGCTGGCGTGGGAATGATTATTCTAAACGGTGATCGAAATACTTGTTGGGCAAATCATTTGATTGAACCAGCGGGATCAATGACCTTATACATAGGCAACGTTGGAACTGACAATAATATATTGGGTAACATACCAAATAACTAGGCGATGGCTAGTATGTGTACGCACTATTATCCCGATAGTCCTTGTTGGCGTTGCCAACTTCGGCTTTTCTTTTTTGCATTAAAACTTAGATTATCGAAGTAATTTTTTATATCTGGTTTTTTCGATAGAAATACTTCCTATAAATTATGTTGAAGGAACATTTTTCATTTGAGGCTATAAAAAGTGCTAATGTATCTGCTTTGTGCTGTTTCAAGTATAGGGTTATCTTTGTTTCTTGCTTGGGTTTGCTGGTGGCTAGATCAAGACTATCAATTATCTGAAAACTTTTAATTCTTTTTTCTTTTGGGTTGGTGTAGAACCTGAAGATAGTGAATCTAGTTAACAACAAGTTGCTGTATTCGCATGTTAATTTTTGGTTTGCTTTTTCAGCTACACATCCAACCCCTTTGTTTGGGGGTCGCATGGATGGCGTTTAAAATTGATGTTGTTTGTGTAACAAAAGATAACCCGCCTGAATGGTGGTATCAAAATTTAAAGGTTCTTCCCGTCAATAAGTTAATTCTTGAGCGCAGTTATCCACTTTCCGAGGCTCGTATGAAGGGTATTCAGAAGGTTGAAACTGAATGGCTGCTTTTTCTTGATGATGACGTTCAACTTTGCCCTAATTGGTTTAGTGAAGCATCAAAATTTTTGCTTCCCAAAGTCGGTGCTGTTTCTGGGCGAGAATTAATTTATGGGATGGGGAAGAAAGTTGAAGTTGAGCTTAACAGGCGCCGATTGAGAGAACCTAATCATTATTTGAAAAAGGGAAACCGGGGAACTACCGTTAACACACTGTTGCGTACTGATGTTGTGCGGGATTGGCGGCCTTCATTAAGTGTTTCCGCTATGGAGGACTATCTTTTAACTCAGCATGTTCTCGCAAAGGGGTATGGTTGGCTTGACGTAAAACTTCCAAGTTGGCATACTCGGACTTGGCGAAAGGCGTTCACGGCGGGATACCGTGACGCGAAAGCTATGAAACAGGTTTATAGCCGACGTCAAAAAATCGGTCGCGTAAAAGATCACCTGTATAGTATGAGTCTGAGCATGATTCTGATTCCTTGTTGCCCTTGGTATGGTCAGAAGCGTGCCCGGGCTTTCATGTTTTTCCAAGATATTAGCTGTTTAGGAGGATTATTGTTCGGTTGAAAGCAACATTAAAGTTTGGACTAAATTGTGTCGGAAACGTTATAATGAGACACCGACTAAAACCATTGCCAATTCAGTCACTTAATTTCGAGGTGACAAGGCGTTGCAACTCTAAATGTATTTACTGCAACATTTGGAAAACGCCATCGAAGATTCAGGAGGAACTAAGACCTGATGAAATCCGGGATTATTTCAAGCCTTCAAAACTCTTCAGAGACGTTTTTGAGTGCGGCATAACAGGTGGTGAACCAACTCTTCGAAGTGATATTGTGGACCTCTGCCAAGCATTAAAGGAGTGTATGCCTAACGCTCACTTAGGGTTCCCAACTAATTCATTGAATCCTAAAACATTGGATATTATTTTGGAGCTCAGAAGAGAAGTTGACCCAGCTTTCGGTATTGGTATAAGCTTAGATGGGTTCCCTGAGATAAACGATTTCCAGCGTGGCGTACCCGGACACTTTGAAAAGGCTATGGCGCTTGCACGTTCTCTAAAAGAACAGGGTATAGGTTTTGGTATTGGCAGCACAGTTACAGCCTACAATATTGAGCATCTTGGTGTATTTCGTGCTTGGCTTAGAAGTCAAGGTTTTCCGCATACTTACGATGTGGCCAGTGAAAGTGATAATTACTATAAGAATACGGGGTGCATTAGCGATTTCGGGTTACTGGAAAAGTCGGCTGAAGAACGGAAAGCTTACTCGATGATGCTAAAGCGTCTTTCTTCTAAAGGTTCTATCAGTTATTACCATAAAATGCTGCCAAAGTTTATGCGAGAAAAACAGCAAGTGATGAAGTGCTTTAGTGGTTTCAGTTCTTTCTTTGTCAATCATCAAGGCACTGTTTATCCTTGCATACACTTGGATTTGCCGTATGGTAATCTTAGAAAAACCAGTTTTAGCGATCTCTGGAACGGTGTCGCTAAAAAGACTAAGCGATCTTCTTGGGCTCCTATAAATCCAGTGCGTCAAGAGGATAACTGTGCGGTTTTTCGCCGATACATCCGAGATAAACAATGTTACTGCTGGACTAGCTGCGAGTATGGCACTGGAGCTAGATGTCTGCTTCTTCCGGCCGCTGAATTGTATGTTGAGAAAAAAATTAAAAGGGTGATGAATAAAGTTGGTATTAGAAACTGAAAAGGCATGGGCTTCCTTTGTTGTGGGTTCAGAGTATTTCAATCTGATCAACCACTTCAAAGGCAACGATTCACTGATTGATGCAATTCTACGTTTGAAACCTCAATCCGTTTTGGAAGTTGGTTGCGGCTCGGGGTTGACGAGTGTTGCTTTGGCCGAAAAAGGATTAGCCGTCACCTGCATAGATAACAGCCTCGATGTACTTAGCAACGTTAGTCGATTAGCTGACTTCTACAACGTTAACATCAATACAGTTTCGTGGAATGCAAAACAGCTTTCACCGCTACCTATCTCCCACTTCGATGTTGCTTTCTCTCAAGGGTTGCTGGAGCATTTCAGCGATGACGAAATTATCTCTGCATTATACCGCATGAGCATGGCTGCTGATACAATGATCTTTGAGGTCCCAAGCGAAAAGTGGCCCTTAGCGCCAAGTTCAACCTTATCTTTTGGAGATGAACGCTTCCTTTCACGCAAAAAGTGGCTCTTCTTGATCGATGAAGCTGACCTTGAAGTAGTCCATGCTTACGGTTGGGGTATATTGCCAAAATATCATCGACTTTTTTCTATTCTTCCCTTATTTGTTGGAAATCGACTGAAACCAAAATATGCCAATAATCTTGGCTTTGTCTGTAAAAAGAAGGTGTACTGAAATGAATGTAAGTCTCATAAACCCAAATACCAGAACAATTGGGCGAATCGCCACAACCAATCCCCCGTTAGGTTTGCTCTATATGGCTTCTTACCTAAGAAATAGCGGCCATAAAGTACAGTTCATCGACGCCGACGTTGACAACTTAACCATCGAAGACATATTGAGCAAAGTTGAATCTTCAGACTTGATAGGCATTACTTTAACAACGATGCAAGCAACATCAGGGTACGCTCTTGCTACAGCCATCAAAAAGCGGTACAGTAAGAAGACCGTTGTAGTCGGCGGGGCTCATCCGTCTGGTATGCGTGAACGTATCTTCAAAGATTGCCCAGACATTGATTATTGTGTTGTCGGTGAAGGCGAGATGGCTCTCCTAAACTTAGTGAGTTTGCTGTCGAGGAATATAGCACCAATTAGTAAGATTGTTTCTGCTGAACGATTAAACATTGACTCGTTGATGTTTCCGGCAGTAGATTTAGCTATGCCTATAAACCGCTACAAACCATATTATCCAGCAAACCGAGGCAAGCAACCTTTTCCGATAATGGCGAGTCGCGGTTGCCTCTTTAACTGCCATTATTGCGGTACAAACATGGTTTGGGGTCAAAAAATGACTTACCGAAAACCCGAAAACATCATGGAAGAAATCGAACTCTTACACACCAAATACGGCGTTGACGAAATCTACTTCTTAGATGACGCCTTAAACTATAACCGGGAATGGATCAAGGAACTACTTGACTTAATAATCGCTGCAAAACTTCCTGTAATATTCAAGGGTAGCATTAGAGCAAATAAAGCTTTAATTGACGCGGCGTTGGCTGAGAAATTTAAGAAGGCGGGTTTCTGGTGTCTAGCTATGGGTGTGGAAAGCGGAAACCAACACATCAGAGACTCAATAGGCAAGAATCTGTTGACTTCTGACATTGAACGTGCCTTCAAGATTTTGAGAAAAGCGAAACTGCAAATTGTTGCTAGCTTTATGATTGGTCACATTGAAGATAACGAAGAGACAGTTAACGAAACAATAGATTTCGCGTTAAAACTCTTGCCTGATCAATACGATTTTCCGCTATGTACACCTTTACCCGGTACCATTTTAGAAAAGGAAGCTGAACACTTTGGCTTGATTATTTCTCAGAATTGGGCTGACTACGCTATGGGTAAATCCGTTATGTGCACACGGAGTTTGCCTTCTGATCGTCTTATTGCTTTTCGAGAGGTTGCTTTCACAAAACTTAGACGTAAGCAATTGATTAAAAAGATGACTCGTAACCCAGTGTTTGCAGCGAAATATATTGTGAGTAAGCTGCACTAATATCCTATTTTTCTCTTGTTGTGAGTTAAATGCGTAAAGCTCAAGTTCTAACCGTAACAGCCCTTATACTTCTCAGCATTCTACATTAAAAAAGGTTCTTTAAATTGTTCTTAACGATGGCTTACTTCAAATCTTGATTATTTGAAATGACCTGACTTGCATCGACTTTCAGGAGTAAACCTTTCGGCTGTTCCTGTACCATCGCTTCAACTGCAAGTCCATCTGGCTCTCGTTTTAAGCCTTGTTTAACGATATTCAACGCAGCGTTTTCATCCCGATCGGACATTTTGTTGCATCGGTGACACCAGACTTTGCGCTGTGTGCATTCGGTGACTGGTCCACCACATATCGCACACCTAGAACTCGTCTTCGCTGGATTAATATAAACTATTTTTACGCCGATCCAAGCGGCTTTGTACTCTATTTTGCGTTGGAGTTCGTAGAAGCTCCAACTGTTTAATCGTGCTCGATATTCTGTTCCTTGACCGTTGCCTTTTCTATATAACTTCCTTATGCCCTTTAGGTCTTCCATGACTATGCCTGAGTTGGTTTCTTTTGCTTGTTTGACTATGGCGTTGCTTGTGTCATGTAGTATTTGGCCTACTCGGTTACGCTGTAACTTACCGTATTTACTGAAGATGCGTTTTTTGATTCTTGCATCATATCGTTTATAGTGGCGTATGACTTCGCGGTATCTTGCCTTAATTTCGGTAGCTCTTGAGAGGTCATAGACTGTTGTTTTCCCTTTCGAATCTGCAAGAGTCACGTTGTCGAGGTTGCGGTCTATTCCGATTAGCCCTGTGGGTTCAGTTACAACCGTTTCCTTCGAAAAGGCTATTGACATGGTGCGAGCAGTCAACGTAACTGAACAAGCAGTATAGCCCGAAATAGACTGCACAACATAATCACAAAGAGGTATCCAAGTGTACTGTCGGGGTTTTATCGCTAATCGAAGTACCCTATCTTGGATGACTGCGGGTGAACTGGTGTGTAGCGGGTATTTGTTAATGTTAACTTTCGCAAAAGCTTTTTTGATGTATGGTTTTTGTGTAGCTTTGTTTTGTCTTAATGATTTGCGGTAGTTTTTAACTATTCCCAATGCTATATTAAACGCATAAATGCTGAAATTTGTCGAATAATGCTCTGGGTTGTTCTTCATTTCTCTATAACATTTGCTCATCAGGGCATTTTTCGAAGTTTTACCCGATTCCAATGTTACTTTTATAACATAATTAATCATTTGGCGGTAATCTTCGAGAAGCCTTAGAATCTCAGGCGTAGGACTATAATTCTGGGCAACGGTTTTGAATACTCGCACAATAGAAAAAGCATTGTTGTAATTTTTCTTTCGATTAAACATGACATCCAAAATATTTGCTCTGCTCACTATCTTTTTAATTATAGCTTTATCCTGTTCTTTAGAGAACATTTTTGTTGGCGGCCTCGACATTTCGAGTGCTGATTGTGGTTTCGGCTTCCAAAATGGCAGTTACCTCTATTTCCGCGATCCGATAAGCTTTGAGTACGTTGAGCAAATTCCAAGCAGCAACACCACTTATGGTGACTGGGTGTTCTTCCAAGAAGCGGGTTCTAATGAGCGCTTCGGCTTCTACAGTACCGGGGTCAACGTTACAGTTAACAACTATTTTGACGGGAACATTTTAGAACTCAACTGTGTTGGTGCCGGAACCGTGAAAGTACAAGTAAACACTCGAACAGCTCCTATAACTATCTCTGGATCAACGGCGATCTTTGACCAATTAAACCGTATTGCTGTTGCCACTGTCACTTCATCTGTTATTATGCAGCTTAACTGGAACCCGACAACTGTTGATCCTACACCTCCACCGGGAGGCGGGGGTGGCGGTACTGATGAACCTACTACGCAACCGACAATTCAGCCGAGCACTTACCCGACAAGTAACCCTGTATCTGAACCATTTAAAGCAAATAACATTGACTTAGGCAAAATCGCTTCCAACACTACCGTTATAGTTCCATTGACTTTCTCTTATAGCGGCTCCAACGTTTACTTAAAATCTTTAACACTTCCTGAACCCTTCAACTCATGGTATGTGCCGAATAGCAACTTTTCTTCGACCGTTTATTTGCTTCAGACAAGCGGTCAAAACACTGGCACAGTCAACTTAGTATTTAATGTTGGCAACTTAACTCAAGCTTCATACTCGGGAACATTCACAGTTACAGCCGTGGACGCTTTCAACACTTTGCGAACAAGCACCGCATCAATATCAGCAACTAACATTGACGCGCCAGATTCAAAGGGGATAATCCAAATCATTCTTGGAAACCCTTTGTATATGGCTATTATTGCGGCAGTAATTATCGGGTTAGCCGTAATCGGTTACTTCGCTTCTAAGAAGCGTTAACTTTTATGTTTAACATTTCTTTCCTTTTCTAAGATTGTATTTGTTATTTTTCTTTTAAGGTAAATATAGGTGAAATCTCGGAGGAAACAAAATTGAAAAATTTTATCCACGATCAAAAAGCTATGACTAAAAGAGGACAAAGCCTAGCAATAGTTGTTATACTTGTTCTCGCAGCATTCGTAGGCGCATTCATGTATGGCCAAGGCTACTTCACACCCCCAGAAACAAACAGCGTCGGTGGAAACACAGGCGGCAACACCGGGGGCAACACTGGTAGTAATACTGGAACCCCTACTGGTTCATGGGCTGGCCAACTCTATGTTAGCGTTGCAGACATTGTAACTGGCAGTCGATTTACAACCTCAGCAACAACAATTAACCAAGTCGGCGCAGACGCAAACGGCGTATTCAACTTTATCGGCACAAACAAACTTAGCATCACACAATCCGCTAACCCGCAAGCAGCCGGAAAAATCTTCAATGAAGGTCAACAGGTTATTGTGGTTCCAACATGCACAGGCAACCCAACCAACGGCTTAGACTATTACCCAGTATGGTACTACTTCACATGCCAAGAAGGCGCCATCGTCTACAAACTAGACAGTATATCATGCTTCAACTGGGTTAGCAACGGATACACAATCAACACAGCAGCAGCAACACCAACTGATGAGCGCGTTTACAAATATGAAGCCAGCAACGTCAAATACTGGAACATTGGCGACTTGAAACTTTACCCAAGAGCTCAAGCAGCAGACAACGACATCAGCATGAGATATGGTGGTACTGTACTTGCAAGCGTGACTGACGCTTCAACATTCGTCAACACAGACGCAGAAATAACAGCAAACGTAACCCTAACAGGTCACAGCGACCAGACAGTAACATTCCAATACACTGCCGGAAACGCAAACAACGGTTTCGGTCAACACTTCTTCGCAATTGACTCAGCGGGCAAAGTTCACGAATACGGATCAGTTCTAATCATCAGCACAGGCATGAACATCGACGCTCCAGACGGATGGACCGCATTCAGACCACTCGGCCTAACCTCAGAATACGCATTCTACAAGCAATTAAACGGCCAATTCCCACAAAGCGGCATGACAAAATCATGGAGTGAAGATATCACTTTCGATGAACACGCAACAGCAGGCACAGCATACCCATTCAGCGTTTGGCTACTTGACTGCCAAGAACTCGACGGTTTCGCAACAGACGGCTCAACAACTAGCGTTCCACAGGGATACGGCTTCATTGACCCAACAACAGACTACGGTGTTGGTGCAGTAGTTCACAACTACGGCTTTAGCACTTCAAGCGGTGCAAGCGCAACTGCACAGTTGATGAGTTACCTCACAACTGCCAGCTAAGAAAAAAACTTAGCTAAAAACTCTCCCTTCTTTTCTTTTTTATCAACTTAGCTTCTAAGGGCTATTTTTCTATTAAGAGTGAATTTAAATGCCTAAAAAATCCCAAAAAATCAATATTGCATTATTTGTCATTTTCACCGTTAGCTTACTTTTGTGTGTTTTAAGCTTAAGTTCTTCATTACCTTTTACAAACAGCATCGCTGGACAAAGCAGCGGATACGTAGTGACAGTTATTGGTTCAAGTAACAACCAACCCGTATATGGTGCCCAAATCTACCTTTCATATGAGGAAAGTAACGATTGGATGGGTCCAGTGGGTATGACCGATTTAGCTGGACATGCCTATTTTAACGGGTGGGAAGGAATCAAAGTAAAAGCTGAATATAACTCTGTATCGGCGTCTGGAGTATTTGCTAATCAACCCCAAAGCTTAACCATTACACTGCCGATAGCTGGCAATGGCAACTCTCAGTCACAACCAACACAACAAGTAACCACTTACAGTTTTTCGTTAGATGTTAACCCCCGTCAATCAGGTATAATCGGGGTAACAAGCAGCAATTCACCAGCGGATGCACAAGGAAGTTATCCATTAGGTTCAATCGTGACGTTAACAGCTAATCCAGTAACGCCCTATCGATTTAGTAACTACGTAGTAAACGGGCAAACCTATGCACAGTCAACCTTACAAATCACGATTAACGGCGACACATCTGTAACTGCAAACTTTGAGACAACGCAAACGCCTCAACCAGCACAGCAAGTCAGCTTAATAGCAGACAATCTTACACCTTCAATTGGCGAAAAAGTTTGGTTTACACTATCAACATCGCCCAATATAGTGGGGGCTACAGTTAAATTCAACGCATATGTTAACGGCTACGCAGACC
Organism: uncultured Gammaproteobacteria bacterium; assembly: GCA_964486475.1. Taxonomy (GTDB): domain Bacteria; phylum Patescibacteriota; class Patescibacteriia; order Patescibacteriales; family WJLG01; genus JBAZHE01. The sequence goes on from CAZALZ010000017.1 coordinate 17,560, forward strand.
CAGTGCAGTCTTATAGTGGTCCAATTACAGCGTCAAATGGTATGGCCTTACTTGAATCAATCCCAAGTGGAATAACTGCAACCTACGGAGGTAACGTCGTCACCTACAAAGCGGCAGTCAACGGTATAACATCAAATGATGTTGTAATTACTATAAACCCTTCAGCTACAGCGTCTCCAGAAAATACGCCACCGCCCACTTCTGGACCAACAGAAACAGATGTGCCTATAGCTATAGAAATCTACAATTATAATGGGCAAACCTATAACATCTTTAAATCGTCAAGTACAAACTTGTATTATGCTCACTTTGGCGTGAATGGTTTGTCATATACCCCGCGATTTGCTACTATCGCAGAACTTAAAACCTACATACAAGCAACGTATCCAGTATCGACGCCAGAACCTCCTATCTTTATTATCCCTAATGATGTCAGGGGTTATATTGCGTTAATTAGTGGCATATCGGCAGCTTTAAGCGGAGTCGGATTAGTAGTTTACAACCGCCGAAAATAAATTGTCTTATCTTCACCCTTTTTTCTTTTAAGTGAACTCAGTATGGGTAAGTCTTCTAAAACAGCGGGGCATATCGCTTTCGCAGTCGGTTTATGTTTCTTTATAGCTATTGCGGGTATAGGTTTATCTGGTCAATCTGTTCAAGCTGCTTCATGGTTGGGTATTGATGCTGTTCGGCCTAACGCTATTCTGGGGCAAAGTGAAACTTTTTATGTTTATGATGTGCCTTGGCCTAGTGGCTATGTTGTTTTAGGTCCTAGCTTGAGTATCTCTGGCACAAGTCATGGAGCTGGTTCATTAACATACACTGTTTTTGTAGTCACTGATCCTAATTTGCCTGTTGGCACTTATGGCTCTACTGCTCGGGTTTTTGGAAATGGCGGTGAATATATTCGTGATGAATTAATTTATTGGACAG
>CAZALZ010000018.1:0-11842 GCA_964486475.1 uncultured Gammaproteobacteria bacterium
TGTCAAGGCATCCACCATACACCCTTACGAGATTTTCCCACACTTTTATTTCTAATTTTAAAAAAGCGAAAATAAAAGTGCTTGACCCGCCCTCCGGCGGATCTTATACTCTTTTTTATTTCTGAACTTATAAGACCTATGTCTTAAAATTTGATGTCTAATATCTAATGTCTAACTTCAATTGTCAAAGTCCATTCTTAAAATCAGTGTTTCTACTCATAAAAATTTTTATGAGCAGAATTCTGACTTTTATGAAATGAAAACAAAGAACTAAAAAACCGCTTTTCATCAAGCGGCCGACAAAAACTTCTAAGTTTTGGTTTTGTTAGCCACTTAATTGACAAGTTAAAATATTTTTTATCATATTTTTATAACTTAATGCGATGTTTATCATTATACATTATAAAAAATATCTGTCAAGAGTTTTAAAAATGATTTTTAAAAAAAGATTTTAATAGATAATATTAGCTAAAATATACTCTTTTTTGACTTCTTAAAAAACTCTCTTTTCTTTAAAAATTTTAATTAAAAAAAAATGTTCTTTAAAAAAAATATTTTCCCTAATCTTTCAGGCGGCTATTGCCAGTCTTGACAGCCTGCTGACGAGTTAATCATAATTTCTCATTTGGCTTTTGGCGATCTCTTGGCTAATGAGCCCTTTTTCCAAGAGAGCGCGCAAATAACGCTCAGCCGAAATCATTCCTTCAGCGCCGCTTGATTCTATGACACTCTGAATTTGGGCAACTTTATTTTCACGAATTAAATTGGCGATCGCGGGATTTTTAATCATTATTTCTCTGGCGGCCACGCGGCCGCCCTTGGCGCACGGTAAAAGCCGCTGCGAAATCACCGCTTCCAAAGTAAGGGAAAGTTCGGAACGAATTTGCCCTTGTTGATGGGGCGGAAAAATATCAATAATGCGATCAATAGACTGAGCGGCGTTATTAGTATGTAAGGTCGCTAAAACCAAATGGCCGGTTTCCGCCAAAGTTACAGTGGCGGCGATAGTTTCCAGGTCGCGCATTTCGCCGACCATTATAACGTTGGGATCTTGGCGCATGGCATGTTTTAATCCAGATTCAAAAGAAGGAATATCGCTTCCGAGCTGGCGCTGGACAATAATGCTTTTTTTAGATTCAAAAATAAATTCAATCGGATCTTCCAAAGTGATAATCTTGCGACTGTAGCTATTGTTTATATAATTAATCATCGCGGCCAGCGTCGTCGATTTTCCGCAGCCGGTCGGCCCGGTTACTAAAATCAACCCGCGGTTTTTTTCCAAAAGCTCTTTAATATTCTCCGGCAATCCTATCTCTTCCATTGTCGGCAATTCTCTGTTTATCAAACGAGCCGTTAAATTAAAACTTTCTTTTTCATGGCAGACATTAACACGGAAGCGCGTACCATCAACATCAACACTGAAATCCAAATCGCGCTGTTCATCCAAGCGGCTTTTTTGTTTTTCCGTTAAAACATCGTAAATCATTTCCCGCAATTCTTTGGCAATAATCTGAGGGAATTTGTTAAGAGATATTAAATTCCCGTCAACTCTTAGAGTCGGTAAAAGTCCGACGGCCAAATGAACATCCGAAGCTTTTTTGTCAATGGCAACGCGAAAAAGATCTTTAATATTCATAAAACGTAATGCTAACCCGCTAATGCGCGCTAATGCCGCAAATAAAGCGAATAATTATTATTCCCAATTTTTATTTTTTAAACCCTGTTTGGCAGCCTCGACTTGGGCTTCTTGTTTGGAAGATCCAGAACCGGAAGATACTTGTTCATCCCCGATAAACAAACCTACTTCAAAAATTTTGGCATGATCTGGGCCTTCTTCTTTTAGAACTTTGTAATGCGGCGTGATGCTGTATTTATCTTGAGAAATTTCCTGAAACTTAGATTTCGGATCAAAGTAGAGTTCATTCTTTATTATATCATCAAGTTTAGAAATTATGTAGTTGTAGATGACTTTTTGCGCCGCTTCTTCGCCTTGATCAAGATAAATAGAACCAATTACTGCTTCAACAGCATCAGCCAGAATATATTGGCGCGCTTTGGAATTTTTGTCTTTGGATTCGCCTTTGGATAAATATAAATTTTCTTCCAGTTCCCATTCATTGGCAATTTTGGAAAGCATTATGGCGTTAACCAGGCTGGCGCGCCAATTAGTTAATTCTCCTTCGGGTTTTTTAGGAAAATTGCTAAAAAGGTATTTTGTAACAATCAATTCCAAAACTGCGTCGCCTAAAAATTCCAGGCGTTCGTTATGCTCAAGATGAAAATCAGAATGTTCGTTAAGATAAGAGCGATGCACCAGAGCTTGGCGCAAGAGTTCCTGATCGTTGAATTTAACGCCCAGCCTTTCCTCCAGTTGCAAGAGTTCGTTCATAAATTTGTTGCCAAACTGTTAAATTTTAAAATTGTTAAAGCCAATTCAAAAATTTAACAAGCGGGCAAAATTAGTTAATTTTAAATTTTTAATTATCTTGGGGGGTCATACTGTTTTTGATTGAAACTTCTTTTATTTTTCCGTCGGCGCCGATTTTTAAATCTTCGCGGCTATTGAGTTCATTCTTGTAAATCGCGCCGAGGACGCCGTTGACGAATTTGCCGGACGACTCGCCGCCGAAATTCTTAGCGATTTCAATCGCTTCGTTGATGGCAACGCGCGGCGGAATTTCTTCTTCGTACAAAAGCTCAAAGGCGCCGATGCGCAAAACATTGCGGTCAACAATCGTGATTTGATCCAGCGGCCAATCGGGGGCATACTTAGTTATTAAGCCGTCGATTTTTTCCAAGTGATCAATGACGCCTTTTATTTTTCCGGAAACAAAGCCGTGGTCATCAAAACCAGGAGCAAAATTCTCAAAATTATTTCTAATAAGCTCGTTGAAATCGATTTGCGAATCTTTACCGTTAAAATCCCAGGTAAAAAGAACTTGCATAACCATAGTACGAGCTAAATGACGATTGGACATAAAATAATAATCAACTTCCTTAAAATATATAAATAAAAAACAGCTAAGGGAGGTTATTTCCCTTTAGCTGTTTTTTGTGATTTGGATTTAATTTTAACGACCTCTTTCCCTTTATAAGACCCGCAAACCGAGCAAGCGCAATGCGGGCGGACTGCTTGTCCGCATTTCGGACATTGATTAACCTTGATTTTCTTTAAAGCGAAATGGGAGGCGCGAGCTCTGACAGTCGCTGCCGGACGACGTTTTGGCGGTACTGACATATCGTAAATTTTAAATTTGAAATTTTAATTTTTAAAAAAATGTAAAACTTCAAACAATTTTATTTTTTATATTTAAATATTAACTTAAAAAACAAAAAAAGTCAATTTCTTGTGCGCTCAGAGGGGTTCGAACCCACGACCGTCTCCTTAAGAGGGAGCTGCTCTACCAGCTGAGCTATGAGCGCATTACTAATTTTAATTGTGGCTAGGGAGAGGCTTGAACTCTCGACCTCGGCGTTATGAGTGCCGCGCTCTAACCAGCTGAGCTACCTAGCCATCCTGATTTTAGATTTACGAATTGCGCTTTACGATTTATTTGTCATAAAAAATAAAATCGCAAATCAAAAATCGAAATTCGCAAATCGCTTAGTGCTCCCGTCAGGACTCGAACCCAAAATTCTTGGTCCGAAGCCAAGCGTGATATCCGTTTCACCACGGGAGCTCGTTTAAGCTAAGATCAACTTAACATAATAATTTATTTTTATCAACCTCTTGAAAAATAAAGGGAGCGGAAATCCGCCCCCTTTTATTCAAATAAAAATATTATTGAGCCAGGGCTTCTCCTTTTTTGAGGTTTTTAAGAGAATCTTTTAAACGCTTGCCAGTGCGGAATTTCGCTACCGTTACGGCCGGAATTTGGATGCGTTCCGTCGGCTTTTGCGGATTAACGCCGCCGCGGGAATAGCGGGTCATTGTTTCAAAAGTGCCGAAACCGGTTATACTTACTTCTCCCCCTTTCTGCAATTCTTCAATGGTAATATCCACAAAAGAATTAATCATAGCCTCGGCGGTTTTTTTTCCGGCGCCGGTTTTCTCGGCGATCTTGTCTATCAAGATAGCTTTGTTCATAGATCTTGGAGTTTAAAAATTTAAAAGTTATATTTGCTAATATTATATCAAATGAAAAAAATTTGGCAAGAACTTCTAAGATTTGATATTTGGGAATGGAAATTCGGACATTTTTACGATAAAAAAATTCTGCTTAAAAATTTTTCTAAGCATAATTAAAATTGAATTCTGAAATAAAATTTTCATAATTCAAAAATTACTTTTTATTTTTATCTAATCACATTTTCCATCGAAATAATCTTGAATAGTGCAAGCATCTCTATTGTTTGGATCAGGGGAAATATACTTATCTTCAGAAATTGAATAAAACCAATCATTTAAAATAGCGTAAGTTTCCACTTCGTTTTTTCCCGAAACGTCATATCCGCCGCGAGCGCACATTCTTCTGTTGAAACTTCCCAGCTCGCATTGATTGCCGTTTTTAAAAAGACAAATGCTGTATTCCTGCCCGTCGCCTCTTTTCTTTTTTATTATTTGGCCGACTTCTTCGCAATTTTTGTTTAATTCAAAATACGGGGAAGATTTATATAGCTTAAGTTCAATTTTTTGTTCGACGCCTTGATTGTCTATTGCATGATAACTTAATTTTGCCAAATCAGATGTTGCTCCGTAAAATAATCCTTCATAGATACCATCGGTATCAATTTCAAATTCATCCAATAAAATATTTTTGCCGATAAAATAAGAATCAATATGCTCAATATTTTTATAAAATTTATAGCCATCGCTCATAATGTCATCCGGAAAACCGAATAAACCTAAATAAAAATATTTTTCCGCTTCGCCGTAATCAGCCTCAAAAGGCATTATAAATCTAAATCTGTTTGAAGTTGATTTGATTTTTTCCGGATAAGCGACAATTTCAACGCCGGTTTTTTCTCCTGTCTTTGTATTTACAATTTCCCCTTTGATTTCTTCTCCGGTTTTTGATTTTAATTTTGCTTCCTCATCTTCTTTTTCGGGAATTTTAATATAGGTTCCTGAAATATTTTTTTGAGCGGCTGTCGGATTATTGTATGGCAAACAAATTCCTTCACCACCCCAAAAACCGCCTCTTTTTTCACAAATAAAATCGTTAATTTTTTCATTCAGATAATTTTTTGACAGCAGCCAAATTGCGAGAAGCGCCAAAATAAATATTGCGATTCCTAAAATGATTTTAAATTTTTTGTTCATATTATTAAGATAATGCACCCTTAAAAAAACCACCAGTCCTTGCAAAACAATACATCAAAAGTGGCTGTTGATGAATTTGTCCAGAATTCTATTCTATACCGAACATTATCATCAGACTGGCTTATGCACCAGATAAACTCTTGTGGATCCATTAGTTCCCGAAATTGTTTCCAGCCAGGATAGGTATTGCTTTGCCAGAATACCCTTACAGTAACTGGCCAAAGTCCTAAATTTTTAACTTCATAATCAAGCCCATGATTTCCAATAGCGTCAGGAGAAAATTCAAACGCTGTTGGAGATCCGAGATTCGGCTGATCTTCGTAACTCCAACAAGGTCCAGCAATAACATTGTTAAAACATGTGGAGAAAAATAACACAACCGCCGAACCAAAAAACAATTTCTTCATAAAAACCTCCCTAATACTGGTGAATGTTTTGATTCTTAAGGAACGACTTTTGTAAAAGCCTAAAACCATTTTTTCCTTTCTATTAAGTTTGGCTTTTTGCTCTTACTTTATCCTTATTTTTAAGGACATAATAATATTATTACCATATTTACAATTATCTGTAAAATTCATTTTTTCTTAAAAATTTTCTTTAAATCATTTTTTTGTTAAACACAAAACCGCTTTTAAGTAAGCGGCTTCATGTTTATAAAAATATATTTATCTAGCGTATTCTATCACGCGAGTTTCACGGATAACGTTGACTTTTATTTCTCCCGGATACTTTAATTCTTCTTCTATCTTCTTAGCAATGTCGCGCGCTAATTTCTGGCTGGCCAGATCGTCCAATTTATCAGAAGCGACAAACACGCGAACTTCGCGACCGGCTTGCAAGGCGTAAGTTTTATCCACGCCTTCAAATGAAGAAGCCAAGCCTTCCAACTCTTCCAAACGCTGAATATAGCGCTCGAAAGTGTCATTGCGAACCCCCGGACGAGAAGCGGAAATAGCATCAGCCACTTTAACAATAACAGAAATCAATCCGCGCGGATGATCATCATGATGGGTTTCGATCGGATCAATAACTTCTTGAGGAATGTTGAATTTTTTGGCAATATCCCGACCGATCTCCGGATGAGTCCCCTGCACTTCATGATCAACTGCTTTTCCTATATCATGCAAAAGTCCGGCTTTTTTCGCCAGAGAAACATCGGCGCCAAGCTCTTCGGCTAACAAACCGGACAAAATCGCCACTTCCACCGAATGACGCAAAGCATTTTGTCCATAGCTAGTACGATATTTCAAACGTCCCAAGATGGAAACAAGTTTGGGATCAAAACCAGTTACACCGATTTCATATATCGCTTCTTCTCCGGCTTTTTTAATATCTAAAGCTAATTCTTTTTTAGCTTTTTCAATTGCTTCCTCTATTTTGGTCGGATGAATTCGCCCATCTTTGATCAAGGAGTCCAAAGCCCTTTTAGCAATATGGCGACGAATAGGAGAAAAAGCGGAAATAGTTATAGTGTTAGGAGTATCATCAACAATAATTTCCACTCCGGTAAGTTGTTCAATAACCTTAATATTGCGGCCTTCGCGCCCGATAACGCGGCCCTTCATCTCATCGCTTGGCAAATCAACATTGGTAGTGGAAATTTCCGGCGTATAAGTCGAAACAACTCTTTGCATTGAAGACGCAATTAATTCCTTGGCTTTATCTTCTATCGTTTCATCGTTTTCATCTTCCAGCTTCTTCATTCTAACTGCCAAATCATCTTTAAATTCCGATTCGACATTTTTAAGTAAAACCTCCCGGGCCTCCTCTTTGGTCATTTCGGCGATTTTTTTTAATTTTTCCAATTGCTCTTCGCGAATCTGTTTGATTTTTTCTTTTGCTTCTTCAACTTTATTAACACGGTCATAAAGCTCTTGCTGCTTGTCTTGCAATTCCAAAAGTTTTTTGGAAAAAGTCGCTTCTCGCTGTTCCAACCGATCTTGCAAACCGGCCAATTCGACGCGGCGCTTGCGTTCATCCGCCTTAGCTTCCTCAATCATCCTTAAAGCTTTATCTTGCGCCTTAAGAAGAATATCTTTTTCTTTGCTTTTAGCTTCATTGACAATTCTTTCTGCCTTATCTCCGGCCTTTTCCGTTTGACGGCGAGTTTTCATTCTCTGCGCCAAATATCCCAAACAAAAAAACCCTGCCAGCAATAGCGCAATTACAACATAAAACAAAAAATTCATAAATTTACGCTTTTACTTTCAGGGTCTTTTTTAAGGATTCTAAACAAAAACTTAAACGAAATTATCGCTTCCTTGAAATTATTTTTTTACTATTTATATAAAGTTTCATTTAATCCAAATTTAGCTTATTTCAAATAATTTTAAGCTATAAAACACCTAAAAGCAAAAACTGATTTTAAAATTAAATAATTACTGACAATATTATATCAAGATAAATCAATTCTGTAAAGCTCATGGTTAATTGCAAGTTGCACCAGTAGAAGCGCCGGTATCTCCGTAACCAAAACCAGTGGAAGGTGTCGCATCGGAAAGTTGGGTTTGACATTCAGCCGGCTGTTCTTGAAAGGCTGAACAAACAATAGACAAAAGGCTGGCCGGATCGCGATAGCCGGAGCTGACATTTTCTCCATTGACAACCAAAGCCGGGGAACCACTAACACTATATTTATCAACATCTCCTTGATAAATACTAAAAGTCGGATAGGTACCATTAAGCCAAGTTGATTTGTCGGAAAAATTTTCTTTTATTTTATATTCTTTTTCCGTCGCGGCAACGCAAGACTTTAACTTGGTTTGATTAATTCCGGCCTGTTTTAAACAAGAATTGGCATCTCCGGCCTCTAAAAAACATTTTAGGTAGCCAACGAATTTAGACGATTCTTCTTTTTGAATGCAATATTGGTTTATTTGTTCATCTAATTCTTTTTCTCCATGCATGGCGTAATCGCAAAATTTAATCTTTATATCAGCTTTGTCTCCCAAAGTTTCAATAACCGGAACTATCCCTTTTTCAATCTGGGTTCCATACGGGCAGTGACTCATAACAAAAACTTCAACCTCCGGTTTGGAGTTTTTATTATTCACGACAGGAACAGAATTTGACTCAACAGATGAATCGTCTTCGGAAGCTACTTTTTCATTCATATTTAAAGCTTCGACAAAAAACTTACTGCCGTCTTTGCTGGCATAAGAATCGTAATTATAGCCGGCAACGACGAGAGAAAACTTATAAAGACCGCTTTCTTCAACAACATTTTCTATCGTGGCCTTGTTTTCAGAATCAACCAAAAGCTGATTATTTATATAATCCAAAGTTTTAGCCTTAGCTTCTTCCGGGGTCAGATCTTTGACCTTTACTGTGTTAGCGGCACAGCCAGACACTAATAGCGCCAAAACTATCGCCGAAATAATTGTTTTTTTCATAATTTAAGATTAATTTTAATTAATTAATTTAATAAAATAATTCTACCAAATAGAATTTAATAAGTCAAAGTATGAAAATCTTTATTTTATTGTATAAAATATCAATTATGAAGTATAATTAATTCAGAAATGCTTTTGCTTTAATTTATATTTTATAATCAATATTATGTATGATGTTGTGATAATCGGCGGCGGTCCGGCCGGTCTTGCCGCCGCCATTTACGCCGCGCGGCGCGAAATGAAAACTTTGATAATCACTAACCACATCGGCGGACAGATAATTTGGGCGTCAACTATTGAAAATTACCCCGGCTTTAAGGAAATTTCTTCTCTTGATTTGGTGGCAAGAATGGAAGATCAAGTTAAAAGTCTTGGCGTGGAAATAAAATTAGGCACGGTTGAAAAAATAGAAAAACAAGCGGACGAAAATTTTGCCGTTTATTTCAAAGGTGAAAAAATCCCGACCAAAACCGTCATTGCCGCCTTGGGCTGCGACCGGAGAAAATTAGGCGTGCCGGGCGAAAATGACTTTTCCGGAATGGGCGTAGCCTATTGCGCTAACTGCGACGGACCGCTTTTCCGCAACAAAACCGTAGCGGTAATCGGCGGCGGCAATAGCGCCCTGGATTCAGCGGAAATGCTTTCTAAAATCGCTAGCAAGGTTTATCTTATCCATCAATTTGCCGAATTTCAAGCTTTTGAGGCTTTAGTTAATGAAGTGAAAAATAGACCGAACATAGAGATAATCTTAGAAAACAAAGCCGAGGAGATTCTGGGCGGAAACAAAGTTGAAAAAATTAAAATAAAAAATCAGAAAACCGGGGAAATTTCCGAAATAAATTTAGACGGCGTTTTTGTGGAAATCGGCTTTGAGGTCAAAACTGGTCTGGTTGCCGAGCTGGCGAAACTCAATGAACGTCAAGAAATTATTGTTGACGAAAACGGCGAAACTTCCCTGCCTGGGCTTTTTGCCGCAGGCGACGCAACCGCCACTCCTTATAAACAGATTACGGTCGCAGCCGGCTTGGGCACGGTAGCCGCTTTAGGCGCTTACCGCCATATTCAGATTAAAGAAGGCAATGAAGCGAAATTAATAAAATAAACAACTCCTATAACCATAGGTGCAGCTATCTACTCGGTATTTTTTAATTTTCCTTGAATTTAAACTTTTTAAAAATCTATTTTTTCAGAATATCCCTAATATCTCTTAATAATAAAGTGTCTTCACTTGGCTCGACCGGCTTTTCCGGACATTTTTTCTTAAATCTGTTCAGCTGCTTCACGACAATAAAAATGGAAAAGGAAATAATCAGAAAATCAACTATCGTATTTATGAAAGTCCCGTAATTTAAAGTAACCGCTGTTGAGGAATCCGTGGCTTTTTTAAGCGTTACGGCCAGACCGGAAAAATCCACGCCGCCCAAAAGCAGTCCGATCGGCGGCATAATAACATCAGAAACCAAAGAGCTGACAATTTTTCCGAAAGCGGCGCCAATTACAACACCGACGGCCATATCCGTCACATTGCCTTTTAAAGCGAATTTTTTGAATTCTTCCCACATAATTTTTATTGTTTTATTTTATTAGCTCAAAAAAACAAGAAATAATCGCTCTGGCCAGTTTTGCTTTTTACCAAATCACTTCTCTTCCAAAGTTTTTTTCTTAAAAATTTGCCTCCAAACCGATAATCCGATAAGCGCAACCGCAAAAAAACAACGGTTCAAAAAATAGCAATACTTTAAGTATTAAATAATATTTATTGGAAGTAAATTTAAAAAATGGAAAATACACGGCTATTGCCGCCCAGAAAACAATATTAGCTATTAAAATGATTTTACAAATATTGAGGGTAAATTCTTCATTCTTTAAGAAAAAGATTATTTCGCCCAACAAAACATCTATTATTCAACTTAAAAATAAAATTTATTTTTTTACTTTAAAAATTTTTGTCATTTCAACAACAACAAGCCCGAATAACCCAAAAGGCAAAACAAACAACCAATCATTCAGTGTTAGGGGTACAACATTAAACAAGCTCCCCAAAGGACTGTAGAGCATAATAACATGAATAGCGATGGCAGAAAAAACCGCTATATTCAAAAATTTGTTGGTAAAAAACCCAATTTTGTAAAGAGGTTTTTGGCTGCGGCAAACAAAAACAAACAACAGCTCAAAAATAACCCCAGTTGTTATCACTATGGTTTGAACTTCCGGGACTGACAAATTTTTTAATTTTAAACCAATCAAATAAACAATCAAGCAAGCTATAAAATTCAAAGTTCCGCCATAAATTATAAAACCGATAATCCCTTTTAAAATTGTTTTTTCTTTGCGCGGCGGAGTTTTCATTACATCTTCTTCCGGTTCAAAAACCAAAGAAAGAGCCGGAAACGAGTCGGTTACTAAATTTTTCCAAAGAACCAGGAGCGGCGTAATCGGCAGCGGCATCCCCAGAGCCGACAGCACTCCCACCAAAAGAATTGTATCAAAATTAACCGAGAGAATATATTTCGTAAATTTTTTTATATTATCATAAGTTCGGCGGCCGTGTTTAATCCCTTGAGCAATAGAGGCAAAATTATCATCAACTAAGACTATATCGGAAACATCGCGAGCGACATCGGTTCCTCTCCTGCCCATAGCAATGCCGATATCGGCTGATTTTAAAGCCAAGACATCGTTTATGCCATCGCCGGTCATGGCAACAACGTGGCCTTTTTGCTGCAAGGCCTTAGCAATACGCAATTTTTGATGCGGTGTCGCGCGGGAAAAAACAGCTATTTCGTCGATAGAATCAAATAGCTGGGCGTCGGTCATAGCTTCCAACTCATCTTCATTAATTATTTTTCCGATAATTCCGATTTGGCAAGCAATTGCCTTGGCCGTAACCGCAGAATCCCCCGTAATCATTTTAACTTGGATGCCAGCGGCAAAACATTCCTTAATCGCTCCCCTAACCTCCGGCCGCGGAGGATCTTGCATGCCTATAAAACCCTGGAAAATCAATTCTGTCTCGGAAATTTTTTCGTCTTTTGGAAAAACCTTATAAGCCATTCCCAAAACCCGCAAAGCTTCTCTTTCCATTTTTTGCGCGGCCGCGTTAAGACTATCTCGCCTTTTTTGGGTTAATTTTTTTATTTCGCCGTTGATTTCTTCGTAAACACAGGCCTCAATAATTCTTTCCGGA
>CAZALZ010000018.1:11852-16041 GCA_964486475.1 uncultured Gammaproteobacteria bacterium
GCATATTTATCATGTTTGCCGGCGCGAATTTTAGACATCATTTTACGGCTGGAATCAAATTCTAATTTTTTTACAGTCGGCTGAGCGTTAGATAAAGATATTTTATCAATGCCAAAATCCAAAGAACAAAGCAGTAAAGCTTCTTCGGTTGGATCTCCCAAAAGCTCGTATTTATCATTGATAATCTCATAGCGCGCGTCATTGCAAAGAACCGCGGTTTGCAACATTTTTATAAAATCTTGGCTTTTTTTGGTGATTTCGTTTTTAGAAATTATTTTATTATCAATAAAAAATTTCTGCACGGTCATTTGCTCTTGCGTAATTGTTCCCGTTTTATCCGAACAAATAACAGTTACACTGCCCAAAGTCTCAACTGCCGGCAATCTGCGGATAATAACTTTTTGCTTATACAACATAGAGGCGGAAATAGAAAAAGCAATCGCCAAAACCGCCGGCAACCCTTCCGGAATAGCGCTAATAGCCAATGTTATGGCGACAAAAAACATTTCCAATTTGTTTAAGTCGTTAAACCAGCCAAGGACCATAACCACAGTCACAAGACCCAAAATCATAAAACCGAGCTGTTTGGAAAATTTATCCAAACGCAATTGCATCGGAGTTTTTCGATCTTCCAAAGTCTGTAAAGTTTTGGCGATTTGGCCAAAAACCGTTTCCATTCCAGTATTGACTACCACCGCCCGGCAACTGCCTTTCACTATTTGAGTGCCGGTAAAAATCATATTCATTCTTTCGGCCAGCGGCTTGTCGGACAATAACGCTGCCGATTCTTTCGCCACCGGCTGGCTTTCGCCAGTTAAAGCAGCTTCATTCGCCTCGAAATTATCGCAAGATAAAATTCTGGCGTCGGCGCAAACCTTATCGCCGGTTTCAAAAAAAATAATATCTCCCGGGACGACTTCTCCGGAAGATATTTGAAAAATTTTTTTGTCGCGCAAAACTTTAGCTTTGGGTAAAATAAATTTTTTTAAATTTTCTATAGCTTTCTCCGCGCGATATTGCTGAATAAAACCTATCCCCGCATTAAATAAAATAATCCCGCCGATTACCGCGGCGTCGATAAAATGCTCGCTGGTACGGTGGTATAAATCTATAAATAAAAGTACAGCTGCGACCGCTAAAAGAATATAAACAAGGAAGGAATTGAATTGCTCCCAAAGAATCTTCGCGCCGCTGATTTTTTTTATTTCTTTTATCTCATTTCTGCCGTATTTATGCAGCCTGTCGCGCGCCTCTTTTTCCGACAGGCCTTTTTCGGATGTTTTTAATTTTTTCAAAATTTGCGTTTTGGTTGATTTGTACCAGTCCATAGTTTTAATTAACAAATAAAAAGTTATTTCTTTTGTATTTCGTAAAGCAACCAAATATATCCGTTGGGAAATTTTTCTTCCTTGATATTTGTTAATTTTATTTCTTCTTTTACATCTTTAAAGATATTTTCCGATTTATCTCCGACAATAGTCGGAACAACGAGCAAACTTATCTCATCTATTAAATTCTGATTTATCATGGCATTAGTCAATCCCCTTCCCGAATCCACCATAATTGCATCGGCGGCATATTTATCGGAAATCAATTCAACAGCTTTTGCCAAATCAACCATTTCTTTCCCTATGACATAATAATCATAATTTCGTTTATTCAAATAATCCAAATAATTTTTATCCGTATTTTCTGAAACTAATACCACGATATCGCGGCAATATTCCAGCCTTCGGAAATAATGAAGCTTGTTTTTCAAAACTGCTTTAGAATCAACAACAAACCAGAAAGGCAAATTTTCTTTTTGCGGTTTTTTGAAATCTTCTGCGGTTTCCTCGGGAAGTTCTCCAAACATTTGGGTCGCGATGTCGGCCGTGTTGGAGCCGAATAAATTAACGACTTTTCCGAATCTGGCGGCGATTTGATAATGCAACCCCATAAGTTCCGGCGGAATTTCAAAATTAATGAAAGAGCCGTCTAGGCTAACAGAATTATGCATGATTACTTTTTTCATAGCTTTCTCTATATAAAATTAAGGTTAAATATTAAAATTTATAAAATTATTCATTATTATTCCCTATTATATAAATTTCAATTACTTTTAGGTGATTCTAATTTCTTTATTTCGTCATTTGCCAAGAGTGATTTTATCTGAATAATCGCCGTGCCGTTTAATTTTTTAATTCTATCCTCCGAAGAAAATCCTTCGCGAATTAATAACGCGTTTATACTTTCAAGATTGGACAAAACAACCAGCTGTTCAATTAAAGCATAATCCCTGATGTTTCCCGCCAATTTTGGATTTCTTTCCCGCCACATCTTTGCGGTTATTCCAAACAAAGCAACATTGAGCAGGTCTGCTTCACTGGCGTATTTCATATTAATTTGGTCTTTTGACAATTCATGCGGAATCAAATTTTCCTTTATGGCATCTGTGTGGATTTTATAATTGATTTTTGCCAGCGTTCTTTGAAGATTCCAGCCAAGTTTAAGATTTTCTGCTTCGTTTTCTTTTAAGCGCTGGAATTCTTTAATTAGATAGATTTTGAATTCAGCGCTAACCCACATTCCAAATTCAAAAGCGATATCTTTATGCGCGAAAGTTCCGCCGTATCTTCCAGCTGTTGCTTTGATACCGATGGCATTGGTTTGTTTTATCCATTCTTTCGCGCTTATTTTATAATTATTTAAGCCAGCCTTGCTTTTAATTATGGCAAATCCGCCATAATTAAAATTAGGATTATAAATGCTTTCCCAAATTCCTAAAAATTCAACCGTATTTCTATTTCTAAGCCAGTCGGAAATAAAAAAATCACCATCTTTGGCTTTTAGCATATCTGTCAGAGAAATGTAGTCAAAATCATTTTGCTGAATAATGGTAATATCTGTTCCTTTGACATTGATTGTTCTGTTTTTGGGCATATTTTCGCACGAAAGAATTCGTTCGGTCTTTTAGTGGTTTATATAATTAACAAATTTTTCATAATCTTCTTTTTTTTGAAAAATTATTTTCTGATAAGACTGGATTTCTCTTATTTTTTAAAGTTGCAAATATGGAATTTTCCAATCGTAGAACATATCGGCATCATCCGAAGTTTTTGTTTCTCATCCTTGATTTATAAAAAAAGGGAAGAGAAACAAAAATTTGCGCGAGGACTTTCGGAAAAAGCCGAGCCTGATATACCCTATTATCAGATGTACTGCTCTTTGGGCGATAGCCTGTTGGCTGATAAGCCAACAAAACAAATACTTTTAGGAAGCGGGAAGGCGGATTAACCACCTTCCCATATTTGGAAGCTACTTGTCCTTGGTTTGCGGTTGGGGCGCAGAGAACAGCTTTGGATCACAAAATATAACCCCACAACCCTTGCAGAAACAATACTCAACCCATGAACGGCCGCCGGGGCCATAAATCCCATTGCTCCTTTCCACCTTTTTGTACTCATTATGTCCGCAAACCCGGCATACGAAGTTGAAGTCTCCTTCTTTGTTAAAATCTCCTTCTTTGTTTTCCATAATCTCACCTCATTTGGTTTGTTGCGTTCAAAGCTTCCTAAAAGTATTTGTTTTAAAGAGCAACATTTTGCCTAACGTATTGGCATAACAGAAGTTTTGTGCCGATTTAATTGTGGTTTAGCTGAATTTTAATCAATTGTCTATAACGGAAATATCTTAATCATACCATTAGCGAAAGGCACAAAATTTGGGCGGAGCAAAATTGACATTCCATTTAATATCTTTGAGTCAATTTTGCGTAGCCTGTTATGCCGTGTTGGATGATGTATTTCTTAAATTTTTTAAACTTTATATTTATTTCTTAAATTTACAATTCTTCCAATAACCCTATCATAATCTTCTTCTGAAAATAATCCCTTTTTAAAGGCTGACTCTGCTGACATTTCCAGTTTTTTCATTAATTTATCATTAATTATCACATCTTTTTCATTTCTGGTTGCAAAAAGCAGAACCCCTGGAAATTTTTCAGCAAAAACTTGATTGTTAGTATTTTCCAAGGCGGAGATTACTTCAAATAACCCATCTACTGAATAAAATTGGGGTGGGATATATTCTTTTTTCTCAAAAAGGTTTTCCATAATGATTGTGGTTATATAATAAATTTTAGAAATATCATCTAACGGCTTCGGGATAAACGAAGTGCTCGGAGGAAAACGGAGCAAGGCGGAGTTTT
>CAZALZ010000019.1:0-15917 GCA_964486475.1 uncultured Gammaproteobacteria bacterium
ATATTTCTTTTATTCTATCAAAAAAACACCGTTTTAAAACAGTGCCTTATAATATTAAAAATAAATTTGAAAAATCAGCGGAACTTATCCGAGAGAGAGAGAGAGAGAGAGAGTAAAATACTCTTGGCTGAAATTCTTCATAATTTTAAAATCTTTATTATTCTTATAATATCACAGCTATCTTTTCCTGACAACATTTTTTAATCCCGCTAAAAAATTTTATTAATATGGCGGATATATAATAATATACAAAAAAAATAGACCAGCGAATCTGATAGTCTATTTTTTGTATATTACCTTGCCTTAAACCTTTATAACCACCGGCAGAACCATCGGCCGGCGCTGGGTTTTCCCAAAAAGAAATTGCCCAATCTCGTCGCGAATGCGATTTTTAACATGATCTATGTCAACTGAAGTCTTAGAACTGTGCGATTCCACCATTTTTTTAACTTTCATCCTGGTAGTTTCAATCAACTCGCGATTTTCTTTCATATAAACAAAGCCGCGAGAAATTATATCCGGATTACCGATAGTTTTGCCGGTTTTAGAATCAATCGTTGAAATAATTACAATCATTCCGTCTTCAGCCATAACGCGGCGGTCGCGCAAAACAATATTAGAAACATCACCGACGCCCAAACCGTCAACCATAACATAATCAGTCGGAACTTTTTCCTTAGTTAAACGCCCTTCAACCGAGCCGTCGGCCCGGCGGACAAATTCAGCCACCTGGCCGTTATCAGCAACCAAAATATTTTCCCTGGCCAAACCGACCGCATAAGCCAAGTCGCCTTGCGCTTTCAACATATAATGATTGCCTTCTATCGGCATCAAATATTGCGGTTTTAAAAGACGCATCATCAACTTCAAATCTTCTTGCTTGGCGTGTCCGCCGGCGTGAACGTCCATCATTTCGTAATTTATGACATCGGCGCCTTGGCGAGTAATCATATCCATTAAGTTTTGAATGCTTCTTTCGTTTCCCGGAATAACCGAGGATGAAAAAATAACCGTATCGCCTTCTTTTAAATGGATAGTTTTATGTTCATGCGAAACCACGCGAACTAAAAAAGCATTGGATTCTCCCTGCGCGCCGGTGCCCAAAATCAAAACTTTATTATCCGGCAAACGATTCAATTCGGTGTCGCGAATTAAAATTTTCGGATTAAATTTCAAATAACCGATTTGATGGGCAATTTCAATATTGTCGTTCATGGTACGTCCTTGGAGATAAACGCGGCGGCCGTGTTTGTCCGCCAAATCTAAAATTTTCTGGACGCGCGCCAGTTGCGAAGCAAAGGTCCCGATAATAATTCTTCCTTCTATTTTTTCAAAAATCTTATCCATTTCGATCCCGATATGAGATTCTGAAACCTGGTAGCCGGGATGAGTGGAATCGGTGGAGTCAGACATTAAAAGCATCACGCCTTCGCTGCCAAGCTTGGCGATTCTCTGCAAATCAGCCGGCTTATCATTGACCGGGGAATAATCTATTTTAAAATCACCGGTATGTATTAAGCGGCCGACTGGAGTATCAACTATTACCGCGAAACAATCCGGAATAGAATGATTAACGCGCAAAAAACCGACGCGGAAAGACCGGCCAAGTCGTAAAATAGTAGAATCATCAACCACCTGATCGTTTAAAACAGGACATTTTTTATATTCAACGCATCTTTTTTTAACTAATCCGGCCGTCAATTTTCCCATAAAAATCGGCGGGTTGCCAAGTTCTCCCATAATATGCGGAATTCCACCAATATGGTCCATATGTCCGTGAGTTATTATCACACCCTTTATCCAGTCGGTTTTATCGCGCAAATAAGAAATATTCGGAATAATGTAATCAATCCCGGGCATATCTTCTTCCGGAAACTGCAAGCCCATATCAATAATAATTATTTCACGGTCATATTCAATGACAGTCATGTTGCGACCGACTTCTTCCAATCCACCAAGAACCATGACGCGCAAACGGCCATCAGGGCTGGTAAAAACCTTTTCCGGCAGCGTTTTTTCTTCATCTTTTTTGGAAGAAGAACGATCATAGCGGCGAGCGGGAACAGCTCTGCCGCGAGAAACAGAGTTGCGGAGAGCCCGCGGTTTGTATTTTGTAATCATAATTTTTCAGCGGCGCCGGGTTCTGTAAGAGATTACTCTTAAACAACCAAAAAAGCCGCTTTGTTAGAGTTTTTAAATTAATTAATTTTATAAACAAAAGAGTTCAAGCCTCCTATTTTATTTTCCAGCCGGATTTTATATACCATTTATAAATACCGTTAAAACGGTCGGCGGGAGTAAAAATATTTTTTAAAGAAAAATTCTTTATTTTTTTGTTTTGAACATAATAATAAAACGGACGATAAAGGAAAACAGCCGGCACGTCTTTAGCCACAATATTCTGGAAATTTTTATAATCCTGCATTCTCTCTTCAGTGCTGGAGGCAACACGGCCGTCTTCCAAAAAATTATCAGCTTCCTCACTATTATAATCGGAAAGATTTAAGCCGTTTTTCCCGGACTGAGAAGAATGCCAAAAAGCGTAAACATCAGGATCGGCGCCGACTTGCTGGGCGAAAAGAAGAACATCATAATCTCGCGGCTTAATAACAGACGACTGAAGTTGTCCGGAAGAATAAGCGTTTAAGGAAGCTTTAATACCAAGCTTCCCCCATTCTTCGGCTATTTTAAAAGCAATTTCCGAATTATCTTCGTCATCTAAATAAGAAAGCCGAAAAGTTAAAAAGGTTTTTTTGGTTATTTTATTAACTGTTTCTTCCTTGTATAGCCATTCGCCAACCCCTAAAGATAAGATATTTTTATCCTCATCGCTTAAAAGCGAAACAGAAGTTGAGGCTTTTCTTTCTATAGAAGATATTTGCTTAGCATCCACTGAAAAATTTTTCCAGCCGGATTCGCTTAAAATGCTTTGGGCTTTGGCCATATCGAAATCGCATTTTTCAAAATCTTTGTAATAGGCGAAATTATTAGGTAAAATCGGACCGTAAATTTTCTCCGCGCCACCAGCCAAAACAGAAGAAATAATATCAGCTCGAGAAATGGCGCAAGATAAAGCCAAACGAACCTTAGCATCTTTCAAAACCGGATTACTTCCGGAGTTGAAAAATACCACTTTCATTTGAGACAAACCAAGATTATTAATATTAACGGAGTTTTTTACAATCAAGCTGTCTTTTTCAGAAACTGGTAAATAACTCAGCGCATTTACATCTCCGTTGTTCAAGGCGGCGACTGCTTGAACAGAATCCGTGAAAAATTCAAAAACCACATTCTTGATATTAGGGCGGTCGAAATAATAATCTTTATTGGCTGTTAATTTATAAGAAAGGATAGAGCCGTCATTAGCCTTGGTAAAAGATTTAAATTTATAAGGACCAGAGCCTTCCGGCTTTAAATTAAGAGTACTTAAAGCGGCTGATTGAGGAGAAATATTTTGCCACTTTTCCGCCGGTAAAATGCCAAAAGTCAAAAGGCTTAAAAACGGAGCATAATTTTCCGATAAAGTAAAAATAATCGTAAAATCATCAGGCGCCGCAATCTCGGCTCCGCTAAAAGATTGGCGCAAAGGAGAATTGTAAGCCTGATCTTTAATAGCATTAAAAGTAAAAACCACATCAGCCGAAGTAAGCCGCCCGCCATGATGCCACTCCGCATCATCTCTTAAATGTAAAGTATAAACTCTGCTATCGCCGGAAACTTCATAAGAAGAAACCAAATCTCCAACCGGCCGGCCGTCTTCCCCTTGATAAAACAAAGAGGAAAAAATCAAACGAGAAATATCAGCATCAACATCATTAGCCGAGGCATACAAAGGATTAATATGCTGGGGAGAGCCAACCATAGCTTCAATATATTCACCGCCATAAATCGGGGTGGAAACCAGATTGGCGCGAAGAAAGTTAATCCCCAAGAAACCAGCGCTTAAAACAAGCAATAAAGAAAAAATCCAAATACTTTTCTTTTCCCCAGGACTCAAAACGCGGCCGATATGCTTAAGCTGACTCCAAGAAGGAATCTTGGTTTTAGAAAGAGAATAAATCAATTTCTTATCTATTTCCTCGGAAACAAAATCGCTTTTCGAATTATGCGACAAAAAACCCAAGCTTTTTGCCGGTAAAAATATTCCAGCTAAAAATTTCTTACAACTGGAAAAAAAGGGAAGAATTTTGCTTTTTAGCAAATCCACAATTTTAAATTAAATGAGATTATGGAAAAATTAAGAAAAATCAACTAAAGAAAACAGAGAAAGACCAAAGAAAATAACCGCCAAAACAATAGTCGCACCGACCAAAAACTTGTCAAACCCTCTCTTGGTCGAATAAATATTTCCTCCGTTTCCGCCAAAAATACCAGATACGGCCGTTCCTTTATTTTGAAAAAGGATAGCCATCATCATGAGAACGGAAATTATTATCTGCTGAATTTTTATCCACATATATTAATACGCGCAAACAAACTTTTTATTTCTTAAGCTCGGCGACGATTTTGGCGAAAACCTCCGGATGATTAGCTGCTAAATCAGATAGAACTTTGCGATCTAAATTAATTTCAGCGGCTTTTAAAGCTCCAATAAATTTAGAGTAAGAAAAATCTGTTCCGGCCAGAGCGGCGCTGATTCTGATTTGCCACAAACTTCTGGCTGTACGTTTTTTCTTCCGACGGTCAACATAGGCATGCACGCCGGCCTTTAAAGAAGCAACGCGGCTCAAACGAATGGTATTTTTGCGGCTTCCTTTAAATCCTTTAACCTTTTTATGTAATTTTCTTCTCTTTTTTAAATGAATAACTGCTCTTTTTACTCTCGGCATATTTTTTAATTATTAGGAATGAAATCAATGATATTCTTAGAATCCGCTTTATTGCTAAAACAAATATCGCGGCGTTTTTTATTTCCGGTAACACCATTTTCACGAGCGTTAAAATGATCTTGTCCGCACTTGCGCTTTAAAACTTTCTTATTTTTAGTAACAAGAAATCTCTTAGCGCTGGCTTTATGATTCTTTATTTTCGGCATAAAATATTAACTAATATTACTGATTAAACAAATATTCCAAAATTATATAAATTGGTTTAAATTGCCTAAAATTAAAACAAAACAAACCATTATATTGATTGAAATAAAAAACAGGTTAAAAACCTGAAGGTAAAATCACTTCTTGTTTATTAATATAATACTAAACCTTCCCTGCTCTTTTGTCAAGCCCTGCTCCTCAACGATATTGAGGCCATCAACGGCCTTTATTTCATCTTCAAACCTTCTAATCATTTCAACAGCCTTCTCGGGATGCTGTTTTTCGCGTCCTTTCTGCACAACTTCTACCCTGATTTTATCCCCATCGGAAAGAAATTCTTTAGCTTTTTCCAGTCTGACATTAAAATCATGGTCGCCGATGCGAACAGAGAGACGAATTTCTTTAGTGTCAATCTTTTTCTGGGCGATCTTCTGTTTGTGAAGCTTTTTTTCTGTTTCATATTTCAGTTGACCGAGATCGGCAATTTTTGCCACTGGCGGATTGGCTTTCGGGTTGACTAGCACTAAATCCATATCCAAATCCTTAGCGCGACTTATGGCTTCAGAAGTAAGCATTTTGCCAACCTGCCTGCCATCTTCATCAATTAAAAAAATTTCTATGGATTTTATCCACTCATTAGAAACAAATTTAACAACTTCTTTTTGTGGTTTACTTCTCTGAAAACGTCTTCTCATACAATAATTAACTAATATGATTGTTTAATGTTTAACAATATTAACCTTTTTACTTTAAAGAGTCAAGATTAACGCTTAAATCGTTTTTCCATTCTATTTCTGGAAAATTTTGCAAAATATTCTTAACATATTTTCTTCTCTCATTATACCTCTTTTCATCTTTTGCTTCAAACCTGACCGTAATATATGGTCCGTTTTGCGAATAGCGGAAAACCATCATGCCATCAGAAAAATTAATTCGCAAACCGTCATTTCCCGGAATGATTTTATCGTCGATGATTTTTGCCATTGAAAAATCTTTCTTAATCTTTTCCGTCAAATCGGCCAAAATTTTCTTTTTTTTATCATCCGGACAGCCGATTTTTATTTCCGGAGAAGAAATATATTTCGGCAAATCAGCGATTAATTCGCTTAACTTTTTGTCTTTTTCGCTCAAATATTGAAGTAACCTTAAAGCGGCGTAAACACCGTCATCATGCCCGTAAAAACTATCTTTAAAAAACAAATGCCCGGAAATTTCACCGCCGAAAATAGCATTTTCCGAAGAAATTTTCTCTTTAATAAAAGAATGTCCAACCAACCAAACTATCGGCTGACCGTTGTTTTTAAGAATCGTTTCTGAAACCATCATGGAAGATAACAAATTAAAAACAATTTTTCCGCCAGGATTTTTCTCCAGAATCTCTTGCGCAAATATCGCCAATAAAACATCATTCCAAACTATTTTTCCTTTTTCATCGACCAAGCCGATACGATCGCCGTCACCGTCAAAAGCCAAGCCAAGATCAGCTCCAGCCTCAACAACGTCTTTGCCCAATTCTTTCATAAATTCCTTGTCGGTCGGGTCCGGCGTTCCGGAAGGAAAAGAACCGTCTACTTCGCTTCTTTTTTCCAGCACTTCGCAGCCGGCGCGGCGAAGAATATCAGGAGCAAAGGCGCCCGGAGTTCCATGGCGCGAATCAACCAAAACTTTGATTTTTTTGGTAAGATTAACTCTTTTTAGCAAATCTTCCACATAAAAATCTTTTATGTTTAAAAAGGTGAGCTTACCTTTTTTCGTTTCTGAAAAAAAATCATCCTCGGTAACTATTTTTTTTATTTCTTCAATATCCGCCGGCATTGTGGTTTGTGAATAACCGGTCGCCATTTTAAAACCGTTAAAAGTAGCTGGATTATGAGAAGCGGTAATCATAGTTGCTCCCGGAAATTTTAAATAATATTGAGCAAAATAAACCATTTGCGTCAACACCATACCGATGTCAACCACATCAACACCAACAGAAAGCAAGCCTCTTATGTAAGCTTGCTCAAAAGAAGGGCTGGAAATACGGCAATCGCGCCCGACAACCGCACTGCCGATTCCGCGGCGCCGCAAAAAAGTTCCGTAAGCTCGGCCGATCGCTTCCGCTTTTTCAGCATCCAAATCGTCGGGAACTTTTCCGCGGATATCATAATTACGAAAAATAAAGGAATTGATTTCCATAAAAATATTGGTTCTGTAAAAAATTATAACATTTTAACTTATAACAAACAAACAGAAGGTTTCTCCGAACAATTGTTTTTAAAACAAAACAGCCCTTTCGGACTGTTTTTGTAAGTGAGCGGGTAACGGGAATTGAAAGTATCCGGGGGCTATTTTAGAATTGTTGTAATTGTAGGGAAATTTCTTTAATCTTAGAAATTTTTTTACACTTTTGAAGTTGCCTGTTTTTACCAGAAAAAGTCAAATTTTATCACCTTTCCGTCACAATAGCGTCACAATTTTTGTGGGGCTGGTAACACAAGGAAAGGTTGATAAATTATTTAGCTTGCTTTTCTGACTTAATATCATTATTACTCTTTAATCTATTGCCAAGAGTTACTAGAAAAATAAATAGAATAAAAGCCAATACTAAACCTGCTTGACCGCCCTTGTTTTCAGTTAAAGCGTGTCTTTTTAAGAAGATTACTATATTATAAATTAATATCGCGATTCCTATAATATAGAGAAATATACTTAATTTATTTCCCCCTTTTTTAGGATTATTATTTTTTCTTACCAATAAAAGTATACTAAAAATAAAAAACAGAAGAGAAAAAAGGAACATTAAAAAAAGGACAATATTTGCTGGCGAAAAAACCGGTAAATGATATTCGTATATGCTAAGAGGTATGAAGAGCAAAGCAAGAAATCCAGTAAAAACAAGTAATAAAAAACTTGTTGTTATTAATATAATATTGCTTATTTTGTTTTTAGGCATATATTTTTAGTTAATTATCATATTTTTAGCGTATCATAAAAATGATTTTTTTGAAATATAATCGTTTTAATTTACGATTTAATTTAAACTTTACATAACAAATTTTTTTTGGTATTATATAAAAAAATCTAAAATCCTAAACGAAAGGAGAAATCTATTAATTAGATTTTTTTTGTTCTTTAAAATTTTATTCTGATTTTTTAAAACAATTAATTCTTTTTTAAATTTAACGAAAAATGAAAGGTTGTTTCTTATGTTAAGAAATAAAATGGTATTATTTGTTTTTTTGTTTTTCTCTATTCCGTTTTTTATGTAAAATATTTTTCCGCTTTGCGGTATGCCTTCTAATAAAATGTTGCAACCAGTCCAACCCGCCCGCCTCGCAGTCGGAGATAAAGGTTTTCTTTTCTCTATAATTTCGGGGGTGAAAAAATGTTTTGGAATGACAATAAAATTTTGTATTTCAAATTTAACTGGGTTGTAATTAAGAAAAAAGAAGTTGGGGTTGTTTCTACTTTGCAGGCGTTGAATCATTGTGCTATATGCTCCGTCAACTATTTTCTTACCCATGGCCTCTTTTTTGCTTTTAAGTTCGTATTCCTCCCCGCAATTCGGACAATAGAAATCAGCGACTGGCCGATTATTTTCGTAGTTGCTTATATTTGTTCCGCAAGCAGGACAGAAAACTTCGTCATCAACCCAAGCCTCGGTTAAAACTCTTATTTTTTGGGAAGCGCTTTTATACTGCTCTGCTATTGTTGTGTCAAAAATAGTTTTCATAATCTTTTCAATTTTATCCACTACATGGCCACTACATCTTTTTTGGGCTAATATAAACAATTTTTATAAAAATTTAAACAAATATACAAAAAAATGCTACATGTTTTTTATGCCCATTTCGGTATATACTCTTTAGGTTTTTCTGATTCTTTTATCAATCCTCTTTCCAAGGTTGCTTTTATAATGGCCGAGGCGGCAGGATAATTTTTGTCACCAATACCAAGTCTTTCCCTTAAAGTAGCATTAGTCATTCTTGAATTCTCAACGTATTTCAAAACGCAATGCTGAAAGCAGGCTCTTATTTTATCATTTAAAGTCATTTCCTTTAACTCTTTATGGGCATAAAGAGTAACTTTGGTAAAATTTTCATACTTTTCAAAATTTGGCGCAGGCAACTGATATAAAGCAATATTAACCAAAGCTCTATCAACTCCTGTTCCTCCTTCTTCGCATATTCCTATTTGTCTCATAAAAGAAGCCATATCTTCATTTCTTGATCTGGGAGGGTGATCAATAAACCTATCTGTTTCAATTAATGGTTCTCCCGTATTTGTTATTTCGATTCTTGATTTAAATATTTCAATCATTGGTCCCGCTCCCGAGATAGAAAGATCTTGATGAATAAGAGCATTGGCAACGAATTCACGCAAAGCAACCTCTGGATACATTTTCACATCTTTTCTTAAAGATTTAGATATTTCTTCGTTATGCGGAAGCTTGTCATTTATATAATCTAACAGCTTTTCAAAGGACACTGCATATCCCAAGGACACATCCTGCTCCTTTATTCTATCAACTTTTGTATCGCCCTTATAGATAATAACTCTAACTGATTTTCTTTTAACAGTCGGGAAATCGTTTAAATTATTTGCAAATAGAATTGCCCCTAAATTTGTAATATCATAATTATTATTAAAAACTTTTTTCACTAACCCATGCTGAGACATTCTTTCAACAAATTGTTCGGTTTCCGTTGGTATCTCTTGCTTTGTTAGAGAAAAATATTTCGAATAATCTAAAAGCTCTAGAATTTCAGAAATTGTTAGATTTTCTTTAGCTATTCCTTTCTCAAAACTTTTTTTATTAATATTGTCCCATATTTTTCTTTCTTTATCTGGGTAATCAGACAATTTTGGGGTTGCTGATCCAACTCGTATATAAGCGATATTGTTAAATTTTACTGGTTGGCTAATCGCAGGAGGAATTTCAAAAATAACTAAATTTTTGTTGTCTTTCTTAAATTCATAAACTCTAAAATCAATTTTAGGGTTTAAATGTTTAGACAGCCAAAATTCCAACTGTTCATTACCGATTTTTTCCTTTAAGGGTGAAAAAGTAGTGCCGACAATTTCATGCTTTTCGTCTTTTATGCCAAAAACTAAATAGGCTTTCTTTCTATTATGTAGATTAACAGAATTGGAAAGAGCCGAGATTCTTTTGCCAATTTCATCTTTATTAAAATTATTTTCTTTAAATTCGACTGTTTCATTTTCACCATTAATAGACACCAAGGCATCTAATAGTTTTTCTAATTCTTCCTGTTTCATATATTTTTTTCAAATAAAATTATTCTATGGTTATTTTCTCATTTATTCTGCATAAAATCAAATTTTTCACATAGTTTTACCTCGAAATTGCTATAAATTATCATTTTTTATTTTTACCCCAAATCTTACCCGTAATTTAGGGTAAATTGTTTTTGCTAGCCTGATTATAGATATTATTCTGGAAAATATCAGCCTTAAATGCCCGTAGAATCAGGCTTTTTATATTTTTCTTAAGAATTATATCAGAACTTTTCAGAACTTATTTTTGCTACGATATTTTTATCCTTTTAAAATATTTCGGTTTTGGCATTGGTGATAATCTTTTTTTCGGCCGGACTGTCCAGCCGGCCGAAAAAAAGATTGCCTGCCTAACTGATATTTGAAGGAAAAATCGGGCGAGAAATTTCTCATCTTAACTTGATTATATCAAGATATAATCTGCGTACGTTCGGTAGATTTAAAACTCCACTTCGTTTCGTTTTAATCTACACTCTCTTAACTTGATTATAACCACACATCTAACGAAAACTGTCGCTTGGACGGCTAAAATTAGATAAATTGTCCAAATGGTTACAATCTATAAGAGATACATATAAGCTGAAAAGTTTGCTCTGGCCGAAAATAATGATAGAGTAATATAGTGTTGTTCTAAGCTCCTTGATTTGGGGCCACTGTATTGCTCTTTAACAATTAAATGGATAGCGGACTCAATACAATTCCAAAATTATATACCATAGATCAAATATCTGATATTTTAGGCGTTTCCAAGATAACCATATACAGATTAGTGGAAGCCAAGAAGATAACCTTTTACAAAATAAAGGGTTGCATTAGATTTTCCGAAAACGATGTTTTGGCCTTTTTGGACAAAAGCCGTGTTGAGCCTGCTTGATCAGATAATATGAGCGTAAGAAAAATTAGAAATACTTGGTGGGTGGACTTCCGCTTTGAGCGAAACCGCTATCGGAAGAAAAGCCCGACCAATTCCCGCGAGGGAGCCAAAGACTACGAGGCCACGCTTCGGCAAAAACTTTCAAGAGGCGAAAAACTGGAAGAAGAAAAAACCGAGAGCAAGGAATCTTTTGCCAAATTCGCCCGCACTTGGTTTGAAGTTTATGTTAAAGGCAATAATAAACATTCTGAAATTATCAGCAAGGAAAGCATTTTACGGGTTCATTTAATCCCGTTCTTTGGCAAAATTATTCTTGAAAGAATAGACACGCAAATAATTGAGCGATACAAAAGAGAGAAGACAAAAACCAATCTCTGCAATAAAAGCATAAATAATCATTTGGCGGTAATGCGAAAATGTCTTGAAACCGCTTTGGAGTGGAAAATTCTCAAAGAGACTCCGAAGATTAAATTTCTCAAAACACCGCCGCAGAAATTTGATTATTTGTCTGAATCCGAATGCCAAACGCTTTTAGCTAATACTTCCAAAGATTTGCATGATATGATTTTGATAGGGCTTAATGCGGGGCTTCGTTTCGGCGAGATAATCGCTTTGTCTTGGAAAGATGTCGATTTGGACAGGAAAATATTGTCAATCAGCCAATCAATCGCCAAAGGCAAAATTGGAAGCACTAAAAGCAACCGCAATCGCTTTATTCCGATGTCTGAACAATTATGCGAAATGCTTAAAAGACGAATAAGAGAGAATAATTTGGTTTTCTGCGAAAACGGGGAACCGCTGAATCAGATTAAATACTGCAAACTGCTTTACAAGGCTTGCAGAGGCTCAAATTTGCGTGAAATCGGCTGGCATGTGCTTCGGCATACTTTTGCCTCGCATTTGGCGCAAAAGAATATTTCAATTAAGGCGATCCAGGAATTGCTCGGACACTCGGACATCAAAACCACTATGCGATACGCCCATTTAAGCCCGTCTGAATTGCGGTCGGCGGTTGATGTTTTAAATTTTGGGCAACATGTGGTCAACACTCCCGATTTTACTCTAAAAATCGGTTTAAGCGATAAGCTCCTATATCCTGTTAATTCCGCTAAGACAAAACAAAAACAACCCCTTTCGGAGTCGTTCTTGTAAGTGAGCGGGTAACGGGAATTGAACCCGTTTCTTCACCATGGCAAGGTGACATAATACCGGTATACGATACCCGCCGATTCAAATTGCGATTTTCGATGTTCGAATTACGAATTATATGATAGCAATGTTTTTCAAATAAATCAAGGGTTTATCCGATAAAAATAATTCGCACTTCGCACATTAAAATTCGAAAGTTGTATTGTGGTCCGGGAGGGAATCGAACCCTCACTTCGGTTTAATGAAATTGGATTTTAAGTCCAACGCGTCTACCAGTTCCGCCACCGGACCAATTTAAATTGCGATTTTTGAGGTGCGAATTACGATTTTTCAGTTTTTCTTTAAAAGTAACCTTGGAAGAAATGACTATGGCTAAAATTTCATTTCCTTCTTGCCATAGAGGCAAAATCAATTCTCGCCGCATCATAGAACTTTCTATTATCATCTCTAACCAAAAAAGACTCTCGTCAGCCTCTTCTTCAACTATACCCATTTTAGACAAAAAATCCAAGTCTGATTTAGCTCTGCAAGCGGCTCTGTAGTTAGAGGCTACAGAAGTTCCGCATCTTAATAATTGCTTTCCGATAATATCAGCTTTGTAATTTTTCGGCAAAGCCTCGGTTAACTTCAATATTCTTAAAACAAAAATTTTTGTTCGTTTTTTAAATTCCTCCCTAAACATAAAATTTATTGTAAAAAATAATTCGCACTTCGCACCTCAAAAATCGAACTTTGAAGTGTGGAGATGGCGGGAATTGAACCCGCGTCTGGCAAGTTTTCGGCAATGCTTGATACAAGGTTATCCCGATTTAAAGTTTAACCCGGCCTAAAAAATCAGAAAAAAATAGACACGAGCGAGTCCGAATTAATTTTCGTCAAAAATCCGTCGGCAAGCGAATTTTTGCTTATCCTCATAAGTTGACACTCCGGCCTCTCTATGAGAAATCAAGAAGCGGAATGGCTGCCACTCAAAAATTATTAAGCGGCAACAGTGGCAAAAGCCGGGACCTTCCAAGAGAAGGCGGCTTTCGCAAATTTGTTGGCATTTATGCCTTTGAAACCAGTTTAACGTGATAGCTCCGACACGCCTTGAGCATCGGCAAAAAACATTCTTGCCGTCGATGCCTGACACCCCCATTTTGAATTGCGACTTTCGATTTACGAATTTTGAATTATTTGATTGTTAAAGTTCGTTGGTTTCGGCAGGATCTCTCCCGCACTCGGGAGGTTCCTGCCGCTCTTATTTATTAATCAACATTCTCGCCCTTAATTGCGCGTTTGGCATAGCGGTCGGTTTCGCGCTTTTTAATGTCCTCGCGCTTATCGTATTGCTTCTTGCCGCGCGCCAGACCGAATTCCAGCTTTAAAAATCTGTTCTTAGTATATAGTCGCAAGGCCACTAAAGTCAAGCCTTTTTCCTTAGTTTTGCCAATTAGGCGGGCGATTTCATTTTTATTTAGCAATAATCGACGAGAACGCTCGGGGTCGTAATTTTCAACCAAACTGGCATATTTATATAAAGGAATATGGGCATTAAGAAGAACGGGGGTTGGCAAAAAGCCGCCGGAACGCTCAAAAACCACATAAGCGCCTTTTAATGAGGCGTTGCCGGCACGAATAGATTTAACCTCATGCCCGGCCAAAACTAAGCCAGCCTCAAAAGTTTCCAGGATTTCATAATCAAAATTCGCTCGCTTGTTTGTGGCCAGTATAGGCATAATGAGTTTAAGATAAAACTTTGTTTTTTATCTTATTTCTTCTCTGATTTCAAGTTCCATTCTTTCAATTTATCAATCGTCTTCTGATTAGTTAGAGAATTATGCAGATAAATTTTATAACTTGAATCCTTAACGCGCTCCTCAACTTTAGCATAACCGGCGTATTGCTTCAAAAGTTCATTCTGTTTTTCTTCTACTTCTTTCTCGGAGACTTTTATTTTCTCAACTTCGGCGATTTTTTTGATCAACAAAGCGGTTTTTATTCTCTTCATTGCTTCCGGTAAAAGATCCAAAACTAATTGCTCTTTGGTTTTTTTGATAGAAGTTAAATAGTCTTCCATTTTTCCACCTTGGCGGGCGACATTCTCTTCTAATTCTACCAGCATTTTTTCTGATTCGTTGTTAATGAGAATTTCCGGGATTTCGCCGAAATTCGTCTTGGCCAAAACCGCTTCCAAAATATTCATCTCGGTTTTTTTCTCAGCCTCGAAGCTTTTGTGTTTCTCTATGTCGGAACGGATCGTGCCTTTTAATTCTTCCATAGTCTTGACCCCAAAAGCGGTCGCAAACTCGTCGTTCAATTCTGGCATTGATCTTTCTAAAATATTTTTGACGGTTACGCGGAATTCAACAGTTTTGCCGGCTATATTTTTCTGATGAAACTCTTTCGGATAAGGCAAAACAAACTCGCGCACGTCATCTTTCTTGGCGCCGATTATTTTAACGTCAAAGCCCGGCACGAAATATTCTTTGCCGATTATTAAAGTAGTGTCATTAGCCTTGCCTCCTTCCAGCGGAACTTTGTCCAAAAACATTTCCACGTTGGCAATAACTTTGTCACCGGTTTTTATTTCACGGTTGACCGCAGTTTCCTTGGCGCGACTTTCTTTCAAATAGTCGATTGTTTGGCTAATTTCTTTTTCGTCAATCTTCGCTTCGACCGGTTTTATATTCAATTCTTTATATTCCCCCAAAACAATCCCTGGGATTATCGCGATTTTAATTTTAAATTCCAAAGGATTTCCCGGCGCCATCTTAGTAACAGAAATTTCCGGGCGACCGACCGGTTCTTCTTCGCCCATTTCTTTGTCAAGAATTTTTTCAAAAGTTTTGTTGATGGCAAAATGCGCGGCTTGTTCTAAAATAGACATCTCGCCAACCTTGGATTTTATAACATCAAACGGCGCCTTCCCCGGACGAAAACCGTCAATTTTTATTTCTTTGGATATTTCCTCCGCACCTTTTTCTATATATGGCTTAAATTCGTCGCAAGACAATTCAACAGTAAATTCAACCTGGGATTTTGGTAAAATGTTTTTTTCTATTTTCATAAATATATTGTCATTCCCGTAAAGGCGGGAATCCAGCTGATTGCGATAAACAAACTTTCTGGATCCCCGTTTTCACGGGGATGACATAATTATTTGTCAAAAACTTCTATCATCATTGGGACAACTTGTTTTTTTCTGGACAAGATTCCGGAAATGTAGACTTTATTATTCTCTAATTTGTTTTTCAACGCTTCTTCTATTTTCTGCATATCAGAAGTGGCGACTAAAAACAGGGAACCTTCTTTTATTATGTCAGTAATGAAAAGAATGACAGAATGATAACCGCCTGCGGTTTGGATTTTCTTTAATTCAGCCAAAAGTTCATCTTCGCGAGAAGCAAAATCATTTAAGTCAACAGTCTCGATTTGCCCAATGCCGAATTTGCCAGCCTTAAATTCAAAATCCTTGTAATCATTCTTGATTATTTCTTCATTGCTCAATTCAGAAACCGCGCCGCGAACCTTAAAAATTTCCATACCGAACCCTTTCCAATCAGCAATACCGGCAATAGTCGCCAACTTCTCTATTACTT
>CAZALZ010000020.1:0-14670 GCA_964486475.1 uncultured Gammaproteobacteria bacterium
GGTAGCTACCTTCGGTTAAGATAAGCGCTGAAAGCATCTAAGCGCGAAGCTGTCCCCAAGATCAGGTTTCATAGATTGGCGAGAGATGATCGCCTTGATAGGCCCTAGGTGTAAGTGTCGCAAGACATTCAGCCGAGGGGTACTAATAAATCATTAGATTTTCCCACATTTTTGTTTCTAAATGGAAAATTTACACGCGAAATTGCTATATCTGATAGCTCTAACTTCAATTGTCAGTGTCCGAATTCGTAGCTTTTATTGGTTCATGATGATAGTATGAATAATAAAGCAATAGTATAAAGACATCATTATTTTGGTGGCATTGCGGCGGGGTCACACCTGATCCCTTCCCGAACTCAGAAGTTAAGCCCGCCAGCTCCGATGGTACTTGGGCCCGAGCCCTGGTAGAGTAGGACGCCGCCAGAATAATGGTGTTTTTTTGTTACACAAAATGCTAAATGATGAATGCTAAATTATTTTGGCTTTTTTAAGAATAATTTTATTGAACTATTGACTTTTATTCTTAGATGTGATATTTTGTAAAAACGTTCTTTAATAATAAAACATAGTTAATTATTTATAAAAACATTTTTAAGAAAGGCGGTTCGCGATGAGTGGTATTTATATCCCGGATTTTAAAGAGAAGTTTTATACTGCGTCAAAAGTTGCTTTTAATCAATTGGCAGCCGGCACGGAGAGAAAAGGGTTTCAGTCTTTGATAAGAGTTGTCGGCAGTATTGATAATCTGACAACTTTCTCAGTTAACACTCCTCCCGAAGGATCAATTTTTCGTTGTCATGAAAAAGCAACAAGGACAGAAGTTTTGGGGCATGCAACCTCCCAACAAAGTGAAGATTTTTTAATTGGCTGGTTTCGTGGATGTGTTTCTGTGATTTTTAATGGAGTTAAAATTCAATCATCAACATCTGGGCTGGAACCGGACGCGGATGTTGTAGTCTCGGTAATGAATCTCTCTTTGTTGACCAAAATTACCATGCGTCGTATCTGCGATCTGATAGTTGATAACAGCGGAAAAAACTCTATGCCAGAAAGTTTTTTTGCGGATAGTCCGTGCCAGGATTTTATTGATAATTTTATCATTCCTTACAAATAAGGCTCGCGTTTTAGATTTTTGACCCTTTATGATTTCTCCGGAAATTTTGAAGGGTCTTTTTTTATTTTTTATAGTTGCTATAATTATAACACTTACATTTTTCATTTTGAGATTTTAATTTTTAATTTAGTATTATGCGACAAATTTTAGATTTACATATTCATTCCAAGTATTCTCGCGCGTGCTCGCCGCAATTGACTTTAGAAAATATTGCCAAGGCGTGCCAGGTTAAAGGTATTGATATTATCGCTACCGGCGATTTTACGTATCCGGAATGGTTAAGGAATATTAAGGAAGAATTGGAAGAAGTTGGAAATAGCGGATTATACCAATTAAAAATTACGAATGATAAATTACAAATTAAGACGAAATTTATTTTAAGCACTGAAGTTGCTTTAATCTATAAAGACGGCGGAAAATGCCGCAGAATTCATTTGGTAATTCATGCGCCGAATGTTGCCGCGGCCGAAAAACTTTTTAATGTTTTGGACAAAGATTTTAATGTTCGTTCCGATGGCCGGCCAATTTTGGGAATGAGCGCGCCTGATTTAGTTAGAATGTGTCTTGATATTCATCCGAAATTCTTGATCTATCCGGCGCATATTTGGACGCCGTGGTTCGCGGTTTTCGGTTCCAAGTCCGGTTTTGATTCTTTGGAAGATTGTTTTCATGAGGAAACCAAAAATATTTTCGCCTACGAAACCGGACTTTCGTCTGATCCGGAAATGAATTGGCGTATTTCGGCGTTGGACAATTTGACTTTGCTTTCCAACTCCGACGCGCATAGTCCGGCCAATCTTGGGCGCGAGTGCAATATTTTTGATTTAGAAGATTTTACTTATGATGAAATTTATGAAGCCATAAAAAATAAAGATTTAAAAAAAATAAAAGGCACGATTGAATTTTATCCGGAAGAGGGGATGTATCATTTTGATGGTCATCGCGATTGCGGGATTTCTTTCACTCCGGCGGAAACTTTTAAACACAGAGGAATTTGTCCAAAATGCAAAAAACCTTTAACGGTCGGCGTTTTGAACCGCGTGGAAGAATTAGCCAATCGTCCTGCCGGAATTCGACCGAAAAATTCAGCTGATTTTATCAAACTGGTGGAACTTGACAAAATAATAGCCGAGGCGTTAAATATAAAATCTCGCTTTTCCAAGAATGTTCAAGCCGAATATGCTCGGATTATAAATAATGCCGGTAATGAAATTTATGTCCTTGTTGAGGCGTCGCTTGAAAGTTTGCGGAACGTTTGCTTGCCGGAAGTAGTTGAAGGAATTAAGCGCGTGCGCGAAGGCAATTTGTTGATTAAGCCGGGTTTTGACGGCCAATACGGGGAAATTAAAATTTTTTCCAATCAGGAAAAAAATAAACAAAGAAAATTATTTTAAATTAATTTATAAGGAGGGTTATGGCTGGTAAATTATTAATTATTTTTGGGCTGGTAATTATAATAGCCCCGGCGATAATCGTGGTTTTGGCAATTCCTACCACGAAAAATAAATCACAACAGCTATTTAAATAGCTGTTTTTTTATTTGCTTTTTAGTTATTTTTAGGTTAAAATATTAGTTTAATACGATTAATTTTTATTTATGGAAAAATATAATCATCAAGAAATAGAACATAAGTGGCAGAAAGTTTGGGGTGAGGAAGAAATTTATAAAATTAAAGATGAGGAAAATAAGCTAAAATATTATGTTTTAGATATGTTCCCTTACCCGTCCGGAGCCGGCCTGCATGTCGGCCATCCCAAAGGTTATATCGCGACCGACATTCTGGCGCGCTACAAAATGATGAACGGCTTCAATGTCCTGCATCCGATGGGCTGGGACGCGTTCGGTTTGCCGGCCGAGAATTTTGCCTTAAAAAATAAAATACATCCGCGGATTTGCACAGAAAAAAATATTCAGACTTTCAAAAATCAGCTGGAAAAGATCGGCTTGACCTATGATTGGTCCAGAGAAATAAACACGACTGACCCGGAATATTACAAATGGACGCAATGGACTTTTATCAAGATGTGGGAGAAAGGCTTGGCTTTTGAATCGGAAGAGCCGATAATTTGGTGTCCAAAATGCAAAACCGGTTTAGCAATGGAGGATTTAGAAAACGGAAAATGCGAGCGTTGTGAATCAGAAGTAGAACGCAAGCCGATGCGCCAGTGGGTGATAAAAATTACCGATTATGCCGATCGTTTACTGGAAGATCTGGATAAGTTGCCGGGCTGGGAGGATTCTATCAAGGAAATGCAGAGAAATTGGATCGGGCGGTCTGAAGGTGCGGAAATAGAATTTGAAATAAGAAACAAGAAAAATGAAAAAAGAGAGGATAAGGTAAAAGTGTTCACGACTCGCCCAGATACTCTCTTTGGTTGCACATACATTGTTTTGGCGCCGGAACATCCTCTTGTTTCATCTTTCATATTTCATATTTCAAATAAGGAAGAAGTTGATAAATATATAGAAGAATCCAGAAAGAAAACTGATTTACAGCGTACAGATTTAAATAAAGACAAGACCGGCGTGAAGCTGGAAGGAATTATGGCGATCAATCCGGTTAACGGCGAAGAAGTGCCGGTTTTCGTTGCTGATTATGTTTTGGGAAATTACGGCACCGGCGCGGTGATGGCTGTTCCGGCGCACGACGAGCGCGATTTTGAGTTTGCGAAAAAATACAATTTACCAATCAAAACTGTTGTCTCTCCTCTTTGTCATTCTGAACGGAGCGATAGCGAAGTGAAGAATCTATTAGGCAATAAGCAAAAAGAAAAGATAAAAGTAATTATTTTGCATGGCCAAGATAGCCGTGAAAAAAAAGACGAACCACCGCAAAATGTTCGGCATTGGCTGGGTTGGTTAAAAAATGAATTGGAAAAAAAAGAAATCATAGCGGTAAATCCCTTAATACCAAAAGATTGGGAAGCTGGTTATGAAGAGTGGAGAAAAGAATTTGAAAAAAATAAGATAGATGAAAATACGATTTTAGTAGGTACCAGCGCCGGCGGAGCTTTTATTATCCGCTGGTTAGGGGAAACAAAAAAGAAAGTAAAAAAAGTGCTTTTAGCTGCTCCAGCTAAATTTCCCAGAGATAATGAGCCACAAACCAAAATTATAGATTTTTATAATTTTGAAATTGATAAAAGCATTAAAGACAGGTGCGATGATGTAGTTATATTTATTTCCAATGATGAGCAAAGACATCTTGATGCGGCTAAAATTTATTCTAAAGAATTGTCGGCCAGAATTGTTAAGCTGGAGAATAGGGGGCATTTTACTATAAAACATAACCCTAAAAATAACGAATTTCCTGAGTTGTTGAATGAAATCCTCAATTTTCTTAATAATAATGCTTTTTGTGAAGAGGGAGTTAATGTAAACTCTGATTTTTTAAACGGCTTGCCTACGAGCGAAGCCAAGAAAAAAATCGTTGAATGGCTGGAAAAAGAAGGCAAAGGCAGAAAGAAGGTTAATTATAAATTAAATGACTGGGTGTTTTCCCGCCAGCGCTATTGGGGTGAACCGATTCCAATGATCCATTGCGACAAATGTGGCACCGTGCCGGTTGATGAAAAAGATTTGCCGATTAAACTGCCGGATGTTGAACATTACGAACCGACCGGAACCGGAGAATCGCCTTTGGCCGGAATTGATTCTTGGGTAAATACTACTTGCCCGAAATGCGGCGGACCGGCCAAGCGCGAAACCAACACGATGCCGCAATGGGCCGGCTCATCTTGGTATTATTTGCGCTACATTGATCCGAAAAACGATTCAGTTTTGGTGGATAAAGACAAAGAAAAATATTGGTCGCCGGTGGATTTTTACGTCGGCGGCGCCGAGCACGCTACGCGTCATTTGATCTATGCGCGCTTTTGGCATAAATTTTTGTACGATCTCGGTGTTGTCAATCATGAAGAGCCGTTCAATAAATTTACTCACGTCGGGTTGATCATGGCCGAGGACGGCCGCAAAATGTCCAAGCGCTGGGGCAATGTCATCAATCCCGACGATATAATTGACAAATACGGCGCGGATGCGATGCGCGTCTACGAAATGTTTATGGGGCCGTTCACTTCGGCGGTTGCTTGGAGTACCAACGGTCTGACCGGCGCGCGGAAATTTTTGGACAGAATTTGGAATTTGTCCGACACCATTTGTCATCCTGAACGGAGCGATAGCGAAGCGAGGGATCTATCTCGATCTGATAAAGAAATATCGTCTTTGTTACATAAAACCATCAAAAAGATTTCCGAGGATATTTCCGAATTCAAATTCAATACCTGTGTTTCGGCTTTGATGATTTTGGTTAATGCAGTTGAAGAAAAAAGAATTTCTGTTGAAGATTTTGCGAAATTCATCCAGATTCTCGCACCGTTCGCCCCGCATCTGGCTGAAGAGATTTGGCGCGATAAATTAGGTAATACCGAGAGTGTTTTTAAGTCTGCTTGGCCGCAATACGATACGGAGTTGATTAAAGACGATGTGGTCAAATTAGTTGTTCAAATAAACGGCAAGCTTCGCGCCGCCATTGAAGTCGCTGCTGATATTTCCGAAGAAGAAGTCAAAAAACTGGCCATGGAAAACGAAAATATTAAAAAATGGCTGGAAAGTAAAGAAATAAAAAAAGTTATTTTTGTTCCCGGAAAGCTTTTAAATATTGTTATATAGGTTAAATAATTTCTTGAATTCATATAAATGTTTCATTTGCGTTATTTTTCCAGCAAAGTCTCCCGCGGCTTTGTTTCCATTTATTCTTCCAGAATTATTTTAGGTATTTCTTCGGCCCTGCTCGGGCTATTTATGCCGATTTTTTTGTATGAAATTTTTCATCTTAGTTTAAAGTCGGTTATAATTTATTATTTTTTGGATTATTTAGTTTATTTTTTAATCATAATTCCTGGTACAAAATTGGCAGTCAACATTCTCGGGCTCAATCGGTCTATGGTTATAAGCTCTTTTTTTGGCGCCAGCCACTATTTAATGCTTTTTTTGGTTTCAAGCGCTGTTTCCGCCGGTAAAAATTTTTGGCCGTTTTTAATTTTAGCTGTTATTTTTATAAATATTTACAGATTTTTATATTGGGTACCTGTCCATACCGACCTGTCTAAATTTACCGATCGAAAAAATCGCACCAAAGAAATGTCTTTCTTGCAAGCCAGTTTGGTTTTTTTTAACGCTATTATTCCTGTTTTTTCCGGTTGGCTACTTATGCAATACGGCTATAACGTCTTATTCATCCTTGCCATTTTGATATTTATGCTTTCGTCGGTGCCGCTTTTGTCCTTGGAAGAAACCGACGAAAAATATGATTGGACTTATCGTCGGGCCTGGAAAGAATTTTTTTCTAAAAAAAGGCGAAGAACTGTTTTGGCCTATGCTGGCGACGGCGCAGAGACGATAATTTCTGAAATGATTTGGCCGATTTTCATATGGAGTCTTTTACAAGGAGATTATTTGCAAGTTGGTCTTATTTCGTCGCTAGTAGTGGCGGCAACAGTGCTGATGCAGCTTTTTGTCGGCAGGGCGGCCGATAATGGAAAAAATAACAAGCTGTTAAAGTATGGTACGATTTTTTACTCTTTAGGCTGGATAATCAAGATGTTTATCAGTACTGCTTTTCAAATTTTCGTAGTAAGCACCTACCATAATTTAACTCGCGCCTTTACTCGCGCACCGTTTGATGCCTTAAATTATCAGCGCGCCGCGGATCAGGGGCATTATGTTGACGAATATACTTCAATCAAGGAAATGGCTTTAGCCGCCGGCAAGTGTGCTATTCTTGCGTTAATTTTATTCTTAGCCCCTTTTTTTGAATTAACCGCAACTTTTATTTTAGCCGCTTTAGCCACTTTATTGCTTAATTTATTAATAGAAGATGACGACAAAGAAGGGGGGGGGCGAGCTTTATTGATTTAATTTTATGAGCTTATTAGAAAAAACTAAGGAGCTTTGCCGTTTGCACGAAATCCGACCGGAGCGATCCAAGGGGCAGAATTTTTTAATTAACGAAGAAGTTTATGACAAAATTATCGAGGCGGCGAGTTTATCAAAAATCGATACGGTTTTGGAAGTAGGCCCTGGCTTGGGATTTTTAACCACCAAGATAGCCGCTAAAGCCGGCCGTGTTATCGCCGTAGAGCTTGATGATAAATTAGCGGATTTTTTAAAAGATGATATAAACAAACAAGATATTAAAAATATAGAAGTTTTGAACCAGGATATTTTAAGATTAGATATTGAAGAATTATTTGAAAATTACAAGATTGTTGCCAATCTCCCTTATAACATTACTTCTATTTTTTTGCGTAAGTTTCTGTCTGCCCGGAAAAAACCGGCAGAAATAATTTTAATGCTGCAAAAGGAGGTTGCTCAACGTATTTGCGCCGAACCAGGAGATATGTCGCTTTTAGCTTTAGGGGTCCAATTTTATGCCAAACCAGAAATACTTTTTTTTGTACCGCGTTCGGATTTTTATCCTGTTCCGGAAGTGGATAGCGCTATAATTAAATTATCAATTTTCAGCAATCAACTTTTGGGAGATAAAGAAAAAGCTTTTTTTCGGTTAGCTAAAATCGGATTTTCGTCCAAAAGAAAAATGCTTAAAAACAATCTATCCAACGGTTTGCATTTCACCGGGCTTGAGGTGGAAAAATTTTTAGCCGCAGTCAGAATCCCCTTAAAGGCCAGGGCTCAAGATTTATCCCTGAAAGACTGGATAGGACTATCCGAGAAAATTCAATTTTGAGATTTTTTAAAACTTGCTCTTTGCGCGCCGGAAAAAGCTCGGCGGCATTTTATTTTTCTTGTTTTGTTTTTAATTTTTATGGTATAATAGTTTTGTGGGAAATAAGAACGAAGTTATCCGCCGAAATGACAATTTTGAGGCGGACAAATCTTTATCAAAAAGACAAATGCTGGCTCTTTTATCGCTGGCGATTTTTGCTATAATTATTTTTATTTTATGGGGGGTTGAATTTAGAAAAAACCTTTTCAGCTCTTTAAAAAATAATAGTAATCAAACTGTGGCGACTGAAAACGAATGCCCTGACGGCAATTGCCAGGATGTTTTAGTTGGGCGGGAAGAAAAAGAAAAAAATCAAGACACCGACAAAGACGGCCTTTCTGATTGGGAGGAACTGAATACTTACGGAACCTCGCCTTATTTGGCTGATTCCGACAGCGACGGGATTTCCGACGGAACGGAAGTTGCCAACAGCACCAATCCTAACTGCAAACAGGGGAGCGATTGTTCGTCAGACTCTTTGCTGAACGATGTTTCATCCACCGCTTCTTCAACTTCGGAAACTTCATCTTCAGTATCTTCTGAAGAAGATATAATAAAATCAAACGCCGCGATTTTGCGCCAAGCTTTGTTGGAAGTCAATGCTTTAGATGAGGAGACATTAAATCAGATTTCCGATGAAGATTTGTTAACTATTTACCAGGCTGTTTTAGAGGAAACAGCCAGTAGCACGGAGGAATAAATTATTTTCATAAAGATATGTTTAAAAATTTCGGGTTAAGAAAAATAAAAATACTTTTTTTGATTTTATTTTTTGTTTTTTCTTTTTCCCTCCTCCCTATCCACCGAGTTGAGGCGCAAACAACCGATTTTGCCCATATTGCTTTTCAGTCCGGAAAATTTATTTTTGAAAAATTAGTTGATGTGATAAAGAAAGTAGGTTCGAAGGTAGCCTCTGGCTTGTACCGTTCCGCGCTATCGAATGCGGTAAATACTTTAGCCTATGATACCGCCACTTGGCTCGGTTCCGGCGGTCGCGGGCAAAAACCTTTATTTGTTACCGATTTCGGAAAATATGCGGCTAACTTGGGCGATGCCGCTGTCGGACAATTTATAGAAAGCATTGGAGAAGATGTTTTTGGCGTTGATATTTGTTCTCCCTCTCTTAACGCTAAAGTAAAAATAGGTTTAGGTTTAGTCGATCAACAAAGACCAGACAGTCCGGACTGTACTTTAAGCGAAATAATTAATAATTGGAGCATTAAAAGCACCGATCCTAATTTTTTAAAAGATTTTTATAATTCTATTGATCCGACCGGAACTGATTTAGGGGCCACGGTGTATGTCCAAAACAAGGCGATTAAAGTTGAAAAAGAAGCGACAGACAAAGCTTCTCAATATTTGGAAATATTCCAAGGATGGATATCGCCGACAGATGCTGGGGGGAAAGACCTTTGGATGCCGCAAACCATAGAAAATAGCAATGATTTGACTTGGAATATTTTCGGGCAGAATCTTTTAAAAGATTCTGGCAACGCCTTGGTTGATGCCGCCAAAGTATTTACCAATCAGTTGGCCTTAACGGCTTTTCAAAATCAGTTAAAAAAAATCGGCAAATACGGTTCTTCTGGATCGGCTTATTCAGGAACATACGGCGGATTAATCAGCGCCGAGGCTGATCCTAATTCATCCGGTTCCGCCGCTGTGGAAAATATTGCCAGGGAAATTATTAATCCTTCTTTTGCTACTCGGGGTGATTATGAAATTTTGTCGGAGCTGACGGTTTGCAGTCATATAAAAGATTTGCCAGACAGCACGACAAATTGCGTAATCGACGAGCGTTTCAGTCAGGCGATTGAACAGAAAAAGACTGTCAGAGAAGCCATTGAAAAAGATTTATTAAACGGTTCAGCTTCTTTTGGTTTTAGAATAAATGCTTCTGGAGATCCGGAAGAGCCGAATTATCTTGACGGGCTGCCTTATCGTTCCATGATAATTTTAAGAAAGTATCGCATTATTCCGGTCGGTTGGGAGTTGGCGGCTGAATATATTAAGAATAATTCTGACGATTCCGCCATTGCCAATAACGCCACTTTGGAAAAAATGGTCAGTTGCTACAGTGAAAATGACAGCTATGGAGATTTTTATGCTTCTTGGTGTTCCGGGTTGGTTGACCCGGATTGGGTATTGAAAGCGCCGCAGAATTATTGCGGGAAAGAAGGCTATGGACCGCGGATAATCAGCGAAATTTCCGTACCTCAAGGTCAGGAAACCATAACTGACCAAGACACTAATGGAGATGGAACAATTGATTCTTCCGATAAGCCGCGGCAATATACTCTACCAAACAAATTAACTGTTTCTCGTTTGGACGATTATTGTGCTGATGAACAATCTTGTATCGAAGAAAATGATGATGGTTCTTGCAGGTATTATGGTTATTGTGAAGAAGAAAAACGCGAATGGCGTTTTGACGGAGAATCCTGTGAAGCTAATTATAATTCTTGCGAAACTTTCCGCAGTAGCGACGGAAAGTCCGTTTCTTATCTGACAAACACTTTGTCTTTTTGCTCTCAGAGTGATGTCGGATGTAAAAAATACGCCATACCGGCGAAAGATTCTTATGTTATAGCTAAAGAGAATATTGATTGGGCTAAAACTTCCGGCGATATTTATCTAAACGGAAATGCTGAGGTTTGCGATGGGGAA
Source organism: uncultured Gammaproteobacteria bacterium (assembly GCA_964486475.1). Lineage (GTDB taxonomy): Bacteria > Patescibacteriota > Patescibacteriia > Patescibacteriales > WJLG01 > JBAZHE01. The sequence continues at coordinate 10,570 of CAZALZ010000020.1, forward strand.
GACAGCGGCTGTCAGGCTTTAATTCGTTTGGCGCCGGAAGCTGGTGCTAATATTCTTCCTGACGGAAGTTTTGAGTCTGGCAATATCGGCGATAATAGCGCGTCGGATAATTTGGTAAACGGAATTTGGCCGATAAACGGCTATGCTGAAATCACCAATTATGTTAACGGAGAATTATCCGATTCCGGTAATGTTCTTTTGGTAAAAAACGGTCCGACTCAGTCCGGGATACGTTCTTTTGACCATTCATCTTCCGCTTATGCCTCGGCTATGCCGGACGGTTTTGTTTTTGAGCCGGAAACTTCCTATACTTTAAGCGCCAACATATATATAGAATATGCCGATAGAGTGGTTTTATCTATTGGACGCAATGGCGGTTATCAAGAAGAAGTTGAGATTAAAGAAAGTGGCACTTGGCAGAGAGCCAGTGTTACCATAAACAATAACGAGGAAATCGCCGCTAATCAATTTACTATTTACGGTTATGCATCTGGAGGCGCCATTTTTTATGTTGACGATGTTAAATTGGAGGTCGGCGATAAGGCGACATCTTTCAGTTTATATAGCCAAAAAGGACTTGTTTATGAAAAGATTTTGCCGGTTTGGCTTGAAGGGGCTTGTTACTCTAATCCTTCAATTGAAGATTATAGTATTAGAACAGGCGCTCCAGATATTTGTTATAATTACGCTCGCAAATGTTCTCGCGGAGAAGTCGGTTGTCAAGGATTTACTCCGGCAGAAGGCGGGTTTGAAATTCCAGCGAAGATTACAAGTGACGATATTTGCCCTTCGGAATGTAGCGGCTATGATACATTTATTCAAGCCGAAAACAACTTCAATTCCCCCCACACTGAATATTTAATTCCTTCGACCGCCGATTTTTGTTCAGCGGCCGAAGTTAGTTGTGAAGAATTCACCAATTTGGATGAAAGCTCTTCCGGAGGAGAAAACAAGGAATATTATTCGTATTTGCGCCAGTGCGTGAAACCGGACGATCCGGAAGCGGCTTGCGCTGATTTTTACGTTTGGACGGGGAATGGAGAAACCGGCCAGCAGTTATCTAAAATTTCTTTGCAATCCGAAGGAGGAGATGTTGCTTTAACCGAAAGCGATGAAGGGCTTTGCAATGCCGAGATTTTTAAATATTCTTCGGATGATCCGCGTTATAATCCCGATTGCCGCCAGTTTTACGATCAAGATGGAAATATAACTTATCATCTTTATTCAAAAACAATTTCTTGCACGGCTGACTGTCATCCTTATCGCCTGTCTTATAAAAATTATTTAGAAGGAGTTGGCACTGAAGCTGAATGTTTATCTATTGGTTATTCCGCATCTTCCTTGCATTGGGATTCTATTAACGGAGTTTGCAATTATTGCGTTTCCGGTGGAACTTGGGATGGCGAGCAGGGGGCTTGTGTTTATAATGCTTATCCGGAAGAAAGCTATGCTTGTTCGGCCGAGGCGTCTGGCTGCGGCGAATATAAAGGGAATACGAGTAATGATTCTCGAACTTTATTATTATCTGATTTTGAGGAAGGCAAAGACGGCTGGTCAGGAGGACAACAAGTAAAAGACGCAATTAGCGGAGAATATTCTTATGCGAATAATAGCTACATTCCGATGGAACATAATATTGGAGAAACGGTTAAGCAAGGTTCTTCTTATAATATAAGTTTTATTGCTAAAACCATAGGAGGGTCTTCAAAAGTTAAGATTTATTTGAAAAATTCTTTCGCCAGCCAAGAGTTTAGCGCTGACTCGATTACTATTAAAGCTGATTTTTGGAGAACCTATTCTGTTGATTTAAGAGCGCTTAATCATGCTCCGTCCGCCGATGAAAAATTAATCATTGAAGTTGATAGAACCTCTTATATTGATAACATTAATTTTTCTTTAATAAGTGATAATTATTATTTATTGCGCAATTCTTGGGAAACACCGTCTTCCTGCGACGCCGACGTCGCCGGGAATCCTTATCCTTTATATATGCTCGGCTGTTCGGCTTACAATGATCGTTTAGGGGAAGCTTATTATTTGCATAGTTTTGATCATCTTTGCCAGGATTCCGCTGTTGGCTGTGAAGCCCTGATTGATACAAAAAATTCTTCTTCATATAAAGCGGAGAATTATACTAAGGGTTCGACTAATTATTCAGTTCCGGCGGATGAAGTGATTTACGCTGTTTATGATAAGGAAAAAGAATGCGATTCGGCCAGCAAGGGTTGCGAGCTTTTGGGTAAAGTTTCCGGTTATGAAGGTGAAAATTTATTCGAAGCGATTTATGTTATAAATAATCCGGATAAATATAATGATATTTTATGTTCTTCTGAGGGCGTCGGTTGCGAAAAATGGACGGCTTCCGAAGGGGAATATTATTTTGTTAATCCGGGCGAAGCGGTTTGCGAGTGGCGCCAAGCAGCTGGTGCCGGTTTGAATAACGGCTGGGGCTGGTTTAAGAAAAAAGTAAAACGCTGCAATGGCGAAGGCAATTTATGTTCTTCTGATTCGCAGTGTTCTTCCGGTGAATCTTGTATTTTGGAAAGCGCCGACAATCCTTGCCCGACCAGCCAATTCAAAACTTTCGGGCAGGGAGGCTTGGGAAATGAAGTTTATCAGCCGACAACAGACGGAAATGTTTCCTGGGTCGGTGTTTGTGAAGCGGCTTCCGCCGGCTGCACGGAATATATTGATCCGGTAAGCGATTTTGCTGAAGAATTTATTTATAATGGAAATCTTTCACAAGACAAGGATGGTAATTCTGTGGCCGACGGTTGGAACGGAAGTTCCGATGGTTATCAGGAATTTTCTCTGGAAGGCAACAATCTTTATATTTTAACTGTGGAAAGCGAAGATAATGATTTCTATGCTAAGATAGATTTATCAAGCATTGATAAGCCGATTTATGAATTGTTGGAAAATAACGAATTATCCCCCGGCTCTGATTATTTGGAAGTAAGAAGCAATAAAAACAAGCTTTTCTATATCGATAGGACTATACGTTTTGACAATGATAATCTTTTTTGGGTGTCAAACATACTGATTAACGGAAAGTCTTCCGAGATTTCTTTGAAAAAAGCCGTTATTGACTATCAAATTACCGATCAAGTGGATAAAACTTCTTGCAACGGTCAAGCCAGTTTGTCTAACGGTTGCATTTATTTTAATGAAAGAAGTATTATCGGTTCAAGTTTTAATTCTTTAAATGCGGCGGCTTTTGTTAAATATAATTTTCTTTCTCCGATAAACAGTAATAATTCCAATGTTTTAATAAAGGTACGTCCTGATCGCGATTGCGGCAGCTGGTTGGCTTGCAAAAGTTATGTAGAAAATGACGATGGAACAAAAACTTGCTATGAAGTTGCTTCTTGCGATCGGCTTGACGAATCCGGTAATTGCGCTAACTTTACGGTTAAAGAGGATAGTGATAAAGGCAATCGCACTTACGGTTCCAAAGGAAAAGAAACCGCCGAAAGCATTAAAAATCTTTCCGGTTATTCTAAGGTCGGTTATGAAGACTATTACCAGTCTTTCAGTATTATGCCGAACAATCTTTATTCTTTTGGCGATATGAAGCAAGTTGGCTATAATGTTGTTTTAAGCAACGGCAGCTTTGAATTATATAATGAAGATGATTATAACGACAAAGGTTCGTTGGCTCAACGCGTTGCCAGACCGACCGGCTGGAATTTATCCGGTGGAGAAGCTTGGACCAAGGGTAGTGCCGATACTTCTTTCACCGTTGTCGCCGATCCGGATACGGCAGCGGCTTTATCAATAGAATATCCGATGGTCGGAGCAAGCTTTCTGCAATATAGTCTCGGCAATAATAATAAATATCCTCTGTCGGAAATAGGTTATGTTGACCCCGGTGTTGATTATTATTTGAGTTTTTATTTGAACACTTCCAAAATATATGACGCCAACCGCAATAATTCCGCTGATGCCGCGGTTGAAATTTTGATAAAAGACGGCGATACTCTTATTGGAAGTATTAAACAAGAAAAACTTGATGGCTGGATTTTTAACTCCAAGAAATTTACCGGTCCGGATAGCGGGAATATCCGTCTTCAATTATCCGGCTCGGACGCTTCTGGCAAT
>CAZALZ010000021.1:0-13442 GCA_964486475.1 uncultured Gammaproteobacteria bacterium
ACCATTTCACCCAGGTTATTTCACCCAGGTTATTTCCCCCAAAAACAACACAAAAACAACACCAGAAAAAAAGCCGCTTTTCCAGCGGCTTTGTTTATTTCCCATCTCCCTTATCTCTCCCTCTCATAAAATCGGGCAAATCTTCCTGCCCTGCCTTCCTCTGATTACCACCCCAAATTGCAGCCGCGATTGCACTACTCAAAATTGTATTAACTGCCTCTGTCGGTTGTCCGAATATATTAATTGTCGCCAGCATAAGCAGAGCGACAATCGCAACCAGATAATTCATTAAGTACCCCTTATTTTGTGGGCAATGCAGTTCATTAATGAATGCCATCATAACTCACCCCTGAATCTTCTCAATGATAGTAGGCGCTGCTTTTATTGTTGAAAACAATGCAAATCCCACAAACAAAATCCCTATTCCCACGACAATCACGGGTGCGGCCCCATCCATTATCTTCTCAAAAAATCCGGTGTTTGCCGCTTTCACCGCACCGACATGTGCCGCTTTACCCATACCTGCCACTGTACCCACGGCATCAGCCGCCCCGCTTTCATATAACCCTGTTGAATAGTCAGCCAGGTAGTCCAAACCGGTACTTTCATATACACTTGCTGCCCATTCTTTCAAGCCTGAAACATCCGCACTATCGTCCACCCGTGCCATCACCTGGCTGGCATAGTTTGCACCCGCGGCCTTGCCTTTACCCTGGCTTCCTGCATAACCCTGATTGTATGCTGCCAGTGCTGCGCTGTAATCGCCCGTCCTTGCGTATTGTTGGGCCAGATATTTTGCAGCCCCCTCAATGTTTTGATACGGGTCGTAAGGGTCAATGCCCAAATCTTTTGCCGTACTGGGTTTAATCTGCCCGATACCAATTTCACCGGCGCCGCCCACCACCAGCGAACCGTCATTTTTATATTGACGCAAGCCGCTTTCCTGTTCCAGCATGGCTATAAAAATGTTCGAGTTTAAACCGTAGTTTGCAGCAATCGTTGCAGCATATTCCCGATAATCCGACATTACATAGCTCCAACTGCGGTAACGCCGGAATAACCAAAGAGCGGAATATATTGCCGTGCCAGGGACCCTAAAAGAAAATCTGTCGGTATTTCAAGGTTTACATTCATGTACGGATTATCACCACCCCAAACAATGTTTGGTGAATTGGTGCCAGGCACCCATCCATCATTTGATGGTTCGCTGTTCACGTTCTCATAAAATGCTGCGTTATCACCTGCGACTGAAACAACATCGGGTTGCTTACGATTCATGAAAAGCCACAAAACGAATACACCACCACCGATTAATATTATTTGTTTAAACTGTTTTTCATTCATACTTAAACCTATAGGTAACTGGTCGTGGGTGAACCATATACCGGACGGTAACCCATTTTGCCATCAATAACGGCACGGGTCATTTGTCCAGCAAATTGCCCTGCCTGCTGAATCATCGTGGGGGTATTAACAATGGCTTGTGCAACTGTACCAGCGGTCGTATCCATATATGCCGAGTGGGTGGTTTCAGCAAATTTGCCTGCTACATCGGATGCAGCAAGGTTTATATTCGAAATGGCTGTATAACCTGCGGCTGCTGCTGCGGCTGCTGATTGTAACGCATAGGCGTTCTCTGCACTCGTGGCATTGATAGCCGCAATACTCGGTGCGGTCAGGGACGCGATAACCCCGCTGGCTGCTTGTGCCACACCCTGCGCGGCACTCCCTTGTGCTAACAAATAATTTGCCAGGTTTGCATCGGCTGCGCTGCGGGTTTGCGCGTCCAGTGCGGTCACTTGTAGATTGTAATCACGGATTGCTGCTTCTTCCTGCATCCGCAAATACTCTTTTTCGGTCGCTGCCTGTGATTCAGCAGCCCTGATTTGTGCCTGCGCCATGTAAGCGGCATCCGACATACCGCCCGAGCTCAAAACAACCTGCTGCGGGGTGCTATTACTTGAGCGGCCCATCAAAAAATAAATGCCCACGGCACCACCCAATAAATAAGGCCAATATTTTTTTAAAGTGTCTTGAATATCAGCCATTTTCTGCCTCGTTCAATGTCGCGTCCAAAGCATGGAACATGCACACATATACGGCTTTTGCGGCTGTGTAGTTATGATTTTTAATCAATAGATATGCTGGCATTAAAAACTCATCGTTTAGCCATGAAATAATTTTGTTTTTATCATCCCGTTTATTTAAATCCTGGACCATTTCAGGCGCACGTGAATAATATTCAGCAATTAAATCTTTATCAAAATCGGACGACATTTGATTATCACGGAACGCACGGAAAGTATTTAAAATCTCGTTATCATCCGGCAATTCCCTATGCTCACAAATTGCGGTCGTGATAAAACAGCCCCGCGAGCTTTTAACTTCATCAATCATATCCATCCGGTTTTGATGGATACGGCTTTGTAAATCAATAGTTTGTTTTAAGACCATATCATTAAAATCAAACCCGCGTTGGCTGGCAAGGTCAACATGGGTCTGGGCCTTATTAATCACCCCGCCCACAAACTGACGGTTTAAGTTTGCATTATTGGCAGTAAATGAAAGCGCCTGGTTTTGGAAAGTCGCGACGGTTGCCAGCGGTAAATCAAAATTAAAGCCCCCATTAATCGCCCCTTCCGCGTTTCGGTAAGGGCTGGTGAAAGATATCCCACCCGTGTATTTATTGCCTTGTGTGACGGCTGTTGACATTTTTAATCCTTTAATTTCAAATTAACCACGACTTTTGCCCACAACACCAGATAGATATAGGTAGTTGTAAGGGTCAGGCGCATAACGATCAACTACGGGCAATATAGCGCGGCTGCGTGGTGTACCAGAATTATTTGCCAGTGCATTAATGACCGGTACAGTTTTGGGCCAAGCAATCGGGTTGAACGTTGCACCTGACCATGCAATATGTGAATTGCCAGGACTGTACGGCTGCGCCCCAGGCGCGTAAACCGTACCCCGAATATTGGGCATATTGAAAACGTCACCCTTGTAGCCCATTTTTATGCTCCCATGATGGATGGACGCGAAACCTGATTGCCCATAGCAGCACCCAACGCCTGCGCAAAACCACCACTAGCAGACTTGATGACCTCGGACGTGCGGTTTTGCGGATTAACTAAGGTGTAAAGCAGTGCTACGCCCACGATAGCCATGGCAATTCCTGTTACATCTCTCATGATTGAATCCATGTTTTTTCTTCCTTAAATTTTCAGTAATTTATTATATTCGGCTTTCAAATTATCAAAGTTTGAAAGAATAAAGTTTAAGATTAAAAGTAAAATAAAGGGTTTTGCTATTTTTTCGGTTGTTGGGTATTCACTCATAACAGCTAAAACCGCAATGCCCACGGCCCAAAAAATGAAACCGTTAAAATCCTCTTTGATGTAGTTTGACAATTCGGACGTATTGCCACCAAAACCAACCCCCATCAAGAAAAGACCGTACAGTCCAATGATTAGGCCATTCATGATATTGCAAGTTTTAAATATTGAACAAATCTTTGCTTGCCAAATAGATAGGCCGGATATGCAATCAGTATCCACGTGAAAGGTCTCATTAATCCCCCGACTCAATAATATACTTCCATGCACCCAAAACCAGCACCACACCCACAATAAAGGCAACATCCTTGAAATAGGGTTTGGTTGTTACTTGTGAAAAATCCATTTTTAAATTCCTTTAAACGTGAAATATCCGGCATGGTTACCCATGCCGGAAAACCAATTAGGTGTTACCAATACCAGGCAATGGTGCACCGCTCGGATAAATCACTTCATATTGTGAAAGGAACTGAACAACACCAGAACCCGCTGCGGTTTTCACGTCCATCTTGGCTTGAACGTTTGCATAAAGCTGCGTTTGAATTGGCTGCCTGCGTGTGCCGATATAGTACGTACCAGCAGCCACGTCCATATTTGCAATATTACGCATCGTCTCGCGGACCAGTCGGGGGGTCAGCTCTTGGAAATGGGTATTACTGTTAGCCAGTAGGGTAATGCCGTTTAAGTCTGTGCCATTGGCTGTAAATGCGGACCCGTTTTCATAACTGATTAAAGCTGACAATACAGAGCGATTATTTGGGTAGTTGATAAAGTGGCTCATGCCGGCTGCAATGTTAGCTGTGGTAGCATACGCACCCTCAAAACCATAAACCATTGCCAGGTCAATCATAGGCAAGTTTTCAATACCCATATTTTGGGGTTGTATATAGTATTGAAATGCTTCAATGGTAATGCCGGTGGTTGTAACCGTGCTGGTGCCGGTCAGGTAGGGTGCTATCCACGGGTCAGCACTCTGTAAGGCGTTCGCCAGTTGAACATTAATATAATGCTCGCCTACGTTGGTCTGGGTCAGGACTGCGCCTGTCAGGTCATTGGCAGGGTCGTAGGCCATTGGAACGTACAAGCTGAAAGTAATTTGACCGTCACCAATAGCAGTAGGTAAATTTACAATATTGGTATCATAGTTTAAGGTTGGACCAGCACCCCCGCCGTAGTTTGCGGCTGGAATAACTGAAAGCGCGTCGCCCTGTTTTAGTGATTGCGCGGCCCATAGTTGAAAGCCGTTTGTACGTGTACGTGATACGCCCGCAAAATCTCGGTATTCAACGATCTGTGCTAGTGACCAGGGGGAAACCGGACTGGGCACGGCAATTGCGTCTGCAATCGTAACGGGCACGGTGAATTGCAATAGGACACCGGTCATAATACCCATGCGTTGCAGTGGGATTTTGACCTGTTCACCCAGGGAACCCTTGACGGGTTGCAGGCGTTTTACCATTGAAATACCCGTATTCAATAGATTTGAACGGGCAATAATATTCTGTTGCTGTGGGGTGATTTGTTGTTGGGTAGCCATTTTATTTTAACCTTTAATTAAATTGCGTATTGGGTGGCACCAAACTTCTTCAGTGCGAAATTAATACCCTTAATGCCAGCAAACGCCAGCGCACCAATGATTACCCAGTTAACGGGATTTTTTGCGTATTCAGGCATTTTAATTAGCCTCCAATTTTAAAACGTGATTGGCCGGACATATCCAGCGCTTTATTAATAACAAAAATGCCCACGAAAGCGATCAAGCCCACGGTAACGGCATTGGTTAGATTGATACGAATATCACCCATTTGAAAAATCCTTTTAACGTTAAAACGAATTTAATTAATTACTTCATACAATAGTTTAACCACAAAATAAATTAAATTGCAATGGGGTTATACCAAATTGTTTTATTTTCAGCCGCGTCAAACCATAACCACTCGTAGGGTGGTAACTTCTGCCGCATGGCTTCAGAACCGGTAATGTCATATACTTTTTTCTGGTCGTTAGCTGTGCTTAATGACATCATCACGACATAATCACTTTCAGAAAAAATAAATTGCGAAACCCATGCGGGCCGTTGACTTAAACCCAAAAAAGATTGTTTTAACTCACGTCCACGGGTCAGCCATGCAATCAGTCCAGGCAATGCCCGCCCGTTTTTGTGGACCGTGTATAACTCGTCACAACATAAACCAATATTGGTATAACTATCATGCAGTAAACCAATAAAATCATCTTGATACTCCGGCTCGGTCTCGTGCCGTGTGGGTATCACATTAATAAAACGGTATTTTGCTTTACCATTAAACTTTTGGGTTAATGCCCGATGGATTTTATCAATGTCCATACCCTCAATGGTAATCATGTCAGGTAGGACATTATAGGCCGCTGTCCCCTTCGGGTTTAAAATAATCCATTGTAACGGGCTGTTTAAAAGTAAATACGTACCTAACGTGGATTTGCCGGACCCTGTCCTACCAACTACGGATACGCGCTTGCCTGCTGGTACGTGTGGTATCATTATACGCCCTCTCCTGGTACGCCCTGGACGGCCAGGCCATCAATTGGGTTATGGATATTGTCCTGTATTTCCCGCTCTTGTGCTTCCTTGACTTTACGCTGTTTGATCATGACCAGCCGTGGCAAGTAAATCATGGCACCTGCCCCTAACAATTGAATCATGGCGCCTGTTTTTCCGTTCAAGCTTAAATTATATTCTGCGCATACGCCAGAAACCGCTTTTGCCAGTTCCAGCGATTCCGGCTCACTTAATTGCATTTCAGGGGCCTGCGTCATCATGGCAATCATGACATGAACGCCCTGCAACTGTTTTGCCAGGGTTTCAGGCTCAATGACCTGGTCGCTCGGTGTCGTTTTTTTTCGTGGTGAGCGGGTCTTTGGTGCCGTTGCTTTGGGCGTGCCTGCATCGGCTGTCTTTTCGCTTGCTGGTGGCCTGCCCCTTCGCGGTTTGGCTGGCTCCACCGTTTCAACGGGTTTAACTTCTTCGATTTTGTTTTCTGTACTGTCCATTTTATTTTATCCTTAAATTAATTTATTAAAGCCATACACGGGCACGTTTTTTCTTTTCAGGTCGCGGTTCTGCCTCGACAATCTCAATAACGGGTGCGTCCTGTTTTTCAATCACTTCATCAGAAACACCAATTTCAACGGGTCCAGGTTCAACGGGTTCAGGTTCAATGCCATCAATAACTTCTTCATTTAGGGTATCAATGACTTCCGCCGCAATATCTGCCGAAACAGTAGCACCAACAGCCGCATCAATAGCCGCGTTTTCGGTTGTTGCCAGTCGCACGTCCAGATCATCAAACCGCGATTTAAATTCTTCCAGGCGTGCAATCACGTCATGCAGCAAGCGCACGCTATGGCTTTCTTCGGATACATTTAATTCTTTTGCCGTATCAATAATCTTTTCTGCAATATCAACCGCCTGGGTAACTGCGTCGTCCGCTTTATTTTCAGTTTGAACGGTTTCAGGTTCGACATTAATAATGGTATCGCTCATTGTTTTTCTCCCAGGCCCAAATCAATATTTTCTTCTTTGGGCAATTGAATAATCCGGTTTAACTCGGTCTGGTCTTTGATTGCTTTTTCATCAAGCAAACAGCAAAGTTTGTCGTTACTGGCTTTCACTTCTCTGTTTGAATTGATTAGCTCTTTAATAAGTGAAATCAATTCATTGACCAGCGGCAAATATTTTATGAAATCAAACATTTAAAATAACTCCAAAGTTACATTATAGGAAACTGATGATTGTGTCGCTGCTTTACCGGTCAGTCGAAAACTTAGGTTTTTTTCTAACAGTGCTTGAACTGTACTCCCAATAAACACGCGTTTAACTGTATTCGGAACCGTACTAATAACTACGCTAGGATAGTCTATAATCTCTGTACCATCCAGAAAAACACCTAATACGGGTGGCTCTGGGTCATTACCCCAGGGGGTTGATAGTTCGACATTGAAACGTATTATTTTAGTGTCTGGGGGAATATAGAAATCGGAACCTGTGTTAGTAATCCCGATTGCTTCACTGCCCTGTGGATAGTCCATCAATGTGACGGTTTCCCCGATAACGTCCCGAAGTCCTGTACCATAAAATATTTTACTACCGCCACCCCCGCCACCTGTGGCATTAATAACGGGAATACTTGGATTTGTTTTGTCAATTGAAATACCTGTGCCTGCTGAAATATCTGTTAAACCTGCCACGGTTTGGCCTCCTGAATTTGAAATAAATGGAATTACTGGATAATCAACAAAAACGACGGTAACATCCCCCTCGCCCTCAATAGTGGCTGTCTGGTTGTAGGGTGCTGGATATGGCATATTAATCATTGTTCCAGCAGGCACGACAATACGCCAGGCAAATTCAATAATTGTAATCACACAATCACCCGTGCCACGCGTGTTATCGACCAATACGCCCGATGGAACAAAGCTCACCCCATCAAGTGCCATATTCCTAAAATCACAATGTTTAATATCTCCCGCTGCGAAGTTTTGAGTGACCCGATAACTGCGAGTAGTCCCCGCTGCTGGCACTAAATAGTTATACGTGTTAACTAATTGTTCAGACATAAATTAATTCCCTATTTTAAAAAGTTCAGTATATTTAACGGCCTGCTGTGATTGGCAAGCGGTTGTTTTGTTTCTGCTGGTGGCATTGTTATACCCCACTCTTCTCGCCACGATAGATCACCTGGCTGGGTTGTTGATACAGTTGAATCGTTAGGGTTCGGTAGAGGTGGAAATTTACAATCATTCAAAAAGAATGAAGGGTCAATGCCCACAACTCTCTTAACCTTAAAGGTTGTTGACATATTGCCTGAAGGTTGGGTTTGGCCCAGCGAGTTTACCGATTGCCTAAAAAGTACACTGTCACCCATGCGGGACGGGTAAATAGTACCCATAAACGATACTGCTTCACCGTTGGTAATTGTGAACTGCTGACCACTATATTCATAACTCCCACCTATTGACGTAGTGCCTTCAATCCCAAAAACTACGCCCCCCTTGGCCTGTACCATTACATCAAACGCTAATTGATACCGCAAATACTCGACCGGCTCAATGAAATAAAGTGGTTCAAACCCTTTATCATTAGGTACTTCATAATCTGACAAATACGCCAGCCGTTCAGCACACGTCATATATTTGATGTCGAACAATATTTCATCTAATAAGCGATTGTCGGGTATAAATGAATAATTGTCGTCCACGTCAACGCCAGCCTGTCCTGCTGTTGTTATCTTTATTGTTTCGTCACGATAAAGTAAACCTTCAAGCATTTTATTTCACCAAATTTAAATAATTGCGCCCGCGTGTAAGTGTTTCAGCATACGCGTAACTGCCGTTATAGCGTCTCGCAAATAGGCGCAATTTTTCATTGTCAGAGAATAATTGTTCAACTGTGAAGTTAATATTGCGCCATTCAAGAAATTTTTTAAAAATGGCAAGCTGGTCTGATTCTGAATCCATAAACTCATTAATCGGTTTTTTATAGCCTAATCGGTAAATGTTTTCGCCCATGATCTGGTAAAGCCCATAGGACGTAGCCATGATGTTTTTGGCTGTTGTCGTGTTCATATAAGCAGGCGCGTGTGCTTGTCTCACTAATGTGATTATATTGTTGTCATGTTTCCACCCAGGTTCAAAGCGCAAGGCATGTTTCACGCCCCCGCTTTCAACGTGTGCAACCAGTTTTGAAATAGTTAACATCGTTTTTTATCCTTGTGTTTAAATCTAAAGGTTTTAGTTTAAACGATAAAATTACACACTGTCCACTTTTATTTTTTGGTGGTTTTTTAATTCTTTCAGGATTGAATAATAATATTTTAGCCATAATCTTACGCCACCCTTAATTTTACCGTGCCGTCATCCTGTAAATCAAAATTACTTGAGTTTCTGATACTGCTTGATAGCCGTTGCAGTGTGGTTGCTTCCTCAATTTTACCTGATTTTAAAGCCACCCTTAACGATTTTAAACTTAACGCGCTGGCCTGTGTTTGTCCGTTTTCCATTAAGTCCGTCCATGTTTGGGTAGTTACCGCTTTTCGGGGGATACCCTTCGCGGCCCCATACCACTGACCAGAATCTAAAACACCCGTGTATACTTTGGGTGCGATGGCCCGAAATTCTTTCCATTTCTTTTCAAGTTTAAACTGCCCGTATTCCAACCCTTGATCAATTAAATGCCCGAATCCCTCTTTAATAGTAATGCTGTCAGTGTCCCCATAAAGTACATTTTCAACGCCCACCGTATAAATGGTCTTTAATAAATGCAAGCGGGCATGGGCCGTTATAAATACCCCCCATTGTGGCAATACCCGCATTTCCGTATCTAATTCTTTTTTAATGTACCAATGCCCATCTTCATCATAAGGCTCTGCATTGATCAATTCTTCAGGGTCAGCACAATGGGTTAATAACATTTCCAGCCGTTCACGTCTTGAACAAAATTTGCCATAAAGGGAATTTTGAAAAAGTTTGGCAATAATTTCTTCAGCTTTTCCTTTATGTTTAAAACGAATTTCTTTACACAAATCAATAAAATCTTTGAACGGGTACACGGTTTCTTCAAAAACAAAGCCTTCATATAATTCAAGTACTTCATACCCGTGTTGAACTGCAAACACCAGTTCACGATTAGTCACCACGGTTTCAAATGTGCCACGATACCATCGCATATTACCCTTATTATCACGGGCCGGAAGAATCGGTATTTTAATGTCGTCAGGTGTTTTTACTTTAACTCTGTAGATTCCCATCCGGTCAGAATGATAATCACGACTTTCGATCATGCGACCGTAAGGCACCCCCCAGGTACTCATCTGATAAGGGTATGATGAATTAATGTCATACGTTTCAACATTAAAATGTTTATTGGTGTCAGTCAGAAAAACAAGACCCCCATAATACGCCTGCCTTATAAAAACTTCTTCAGGTCCCCATGGTTGGGCATTGAAATATAGTCCAGGCTCTAACGACTTTTGCCACCCCTTTAATGCCGTGCCTGCTGCCGTGCCTGCTGGATTTACACCAAAGTGTTTTAACATTAAATCAAAAAATCGGGGTAGGCCGTACAATAAAATTTCAATATCACGTCTGGCATAGGTGATATGTTCAGGGTCTTTGGGGTTGAAATTCTCAATATCAATTTCCAGCTTTTGTAATTCAGGGGGACAAAACCCCTTCGCTAAACCAGCCAGCGACTGCGAATAAATGGCAAATGAATCACGTAAAATATATCTCTTTTTGTTGTGTTCAATACGTACTTCATATATATCTGTCTCGGTGCGCATCCCCACCGAAAATTTTATATTTAAATCAATTAATCGGGGTAGGATATATCGCCAGTCGTACTGCGCATTGTGTGCAAACCATACACACGGTACAGGGTAGTTCCATAGTTCATCAAGGAAATGATCAATCATATCCGCATCACTTGAGTGCTTGATGTCCATTTTTCCACCCCACGATGTCCCCCATTGAATCATCAATAATTCACCGCCCAGGCCCTGGGTTTCTGTATCGAACGCACAAACAATAATTTCATCATCACCCCTTACTGCTTTATTTGCATAGTACTTTAGTGGTGAAAATTTGCGTTTTGTCATGATTTAACCCCTTTAAAATTTAATTTAACCCTTAAGCATGTAAGAATATTTTTTCTTAATCTTTGGGTCTTTACTTCTTCTTATTCGGTCGCGTGCGTACTCTTTATCAAAACCAAAGTGCATAAAATAATTCCTGAAGTGCATGTATTGTTTTTCTAAAATGGATTCCTCGAACGCTTCGTTAAATTCTTCCTCACTACGCATTAATTTAACGTCCGCCATTTTGAATACTGTTACGTCCCGCGTTTCGCCTACCTGCCCATCACGATCTGATACGCCCGTCCATCCTAAGCCGTACATGAAAATAACCCCCAGGCGCTGCGCTTCGGTTAACAATTCCACGTACTGCTCATATGAACTGAACGCTTTTCTTACCCCCATATGTCCGGTTTTTAATGATTGCTTGCTGATTTTAGGTGTTGGGATTTTCTTATTCATGGCCCGCATGAACTTTGTATTTTGTTTTTTGGTTTCAGCCTCAATTAATTTTTTCTCGGCTAACGCGTCCGCTCGGTCTTTTCGTGCGGTCGCTACGGCTTCCTTTAATTCACTATCTAGCTTTAAAGCGCTTTTACGCCCTCTTGCTGGTCGCAATAATTGTAATTTTTCGTTTTTGGCTTTGTTGATTTTTGCTTTAGTTTCGTAACTAATACCGCGCAATTTGTCAAATTGCCTGCGGCTTAATACTTCACCTGTTTTTATATTTTTGTAATTTCGGGCCGTACCCTTAACTGCCTGCCAATCATTTAAATCGAATATTGTTTCAGCCATATTGAAAACTTCCGGTTGTTATTAAAATAAAGGCCAGCGGGTCGCTGGCCTGTTCAAGTGTAAACTAATTACTATTCGGTGTCGTTGTTTTCAACTAATTCAGCTTGTGGCTTTGGCAATGCCTTCGTTGAATTGATTGAATCAGCAAGTGCTGAAAGTGGGTCAGACTGCTGCACCTGCATTAATGGTTGGCAGCGGTATTGATAGCCGCGCTCGCCTTTATCAAAGACAACCATAATATCAAATGCAACTTCCACGGGTGCGTCAGGGTTTGCTTCCATGGCACTTGCCAGCATAGAATTAGCAGGCTCTGGCAAAATCAACTGGGGTGCGCGAAATTCTTCACCGTCCGCATTATAGGCCACAAATTCGCCCACAAATGCGGTCCAGTCGCCATATGTGCCGGTTCCATGGCGCATACTCTTTGCAATACCCAGGGCACGCATACCCAGGAAAGTAGGAAAGCCTGAAAGCTCGCCTTCTGCGTTTTTGGTTGCACCTGGCAATTCTTGCAAAAACTTTTTCTTGAATCCACCAATGCCCAGGTTGTTGACGCTGGCAATAGTGATTTTTTTAATGATAGATAATGACATAATGTTTCCTTTAAAGTTGAAATTTGTTCCACGTGGAACATTTGGGTTTTGGTTTGTTCCACGTGTTTCTTTTTGTTCCACGTGGAACATTTAGGGGTTATTTGTTTTCAATAGCCTGTTTTAGGGCTCGTAAGAAGTTAGCGTTTTCAACTAAGTGGTTAATCTCCTTAATAACCGTGTTGATTACTATACTACGAGTGTCACTCATGCGAAGTGAAGCGGTACATAAATTCTTTTCATCCGTCTCAATAAAAACTGTAATGCTGGCTGGATATTCCAGTTCATCGAATCGTGTAACTGCATTGTCAGCATATCTTTTTAGTTCATTGGTTAATTTGATATCGGCCTTCTTTTTAAATTCCTCGTGATTTGATAATTTGGTGTCAGTCATTTTAAATTCCTCACTTCAAGGGTTTCAGATAAACGGGCCGCTTGCTTAGCAACCCGCGTTGCATGGTTTCCTGCTTTAACTTGTGCTATTAATACCAGAGCACCACAGATTAAAAGGTTTAGTAAAAGAGCGATTAGACAGACTATGACAAGGCCGCCTATATAGTCGTTGAAATTCATGATAAACCCCCTCAATCTAATTGTTCCACGTGGAACATTTGGTTAATGGTGCCACCCGCTTTAAATCGGTGGGGTGGCTTACCGATTTTGTTAATGTGCGTTTATCTCGTCACGTATCGAATCGGCCAAAATATCAATTTCATAATCAGGCATCAGTTCATTTAATGGTGTATCGTGCAAATCCATGGAAAGGCCATTTTTGGCATTGTCCAGTGCAATGCAGGCGGGCGCATAAATTGATAAATCGGCCATGAAACCAATAATGCTATCGCTATGACGACCGCCTACGTGCGTGTCTACTGAAAAACCAACTAATGGGTGAAAGTTCAAAAATAAGGTTTGTGTTGTTTCCATTTTTTAGCTCCGTTTTTGTTTGCTGATTCGATATAAGAATTGTAGGTAAAATTTTGTGTGGTGTAAAGCATTATTTTTCTTGTGTTGTTTTTGTGTTGTTTTTTGGGTGAAATAACCTGGGTGAAATAACCTGGGTGAAATGATGGGGAAATTTTGACGGGAAATGATGCGCGTTTTTGTGTTTG
>CAZALZ010000022.1:0-13420 GCA_964486475.1 uncultured Gammaproteobacteria bacterium
TTCCCCGGGCTGACGCCTTGAGCACTTCAGGTAGCGTACTCCATGAATGGATCGGAATGGCTTGGTATTGGCTTAAAGGTGTGTGAGCTTGGTTTTTGCCAATTGATTATGATTGTGTAACAGTAAATAATCTTTAGGGGAGCATTATGTGCCCCCTAAAGATTATAAATTTTATTGCTCTGTTTTTCTAGTTTAATCAACCAGGATATTTGCTTCTTTGGCCAGTGTCCTCCAGGCCGCAATTTCTTCTTTGACGACTTTTTCCAGCTCAGAGGGCGTTCCTGCGACTGCTACGGCACCTTGGGCCAAAAAAGCATCCTGAATGTTTTTTCTACTGGAGCTTTCTGCCAGTATTTTTTGAATTTTTTCAATGATGGGTTCTGGTGTGCCTTTGGGAGCAAACATGGGATACCAAGAGTCAAGTTGCCGGGCCACCGCCACGATAGGGAATATGTTCCAGCTTTACCTGGCTTTGTTTATTAAATAATTCACCGGCGATATGGCTGGGAGAGCCTACTCCGGCTGATCCATATACGATGGGTGTCTCGGATGATTTGACAAAATCGATAAGTTCTTTGATGGTTGAGGGTTTGAAGGTCGGATTCGCAACCAGAACTTGTGGGGCTGATGCAACCATTGATACGGGAGCCAGATCATTTTCGGTGTCAAATGACAGGTTTTTGTAAATGGCCGGGTTGATGGTATGTGATGACAACGTTAATAATAGGGTGTAACCGTCAGCAGCACTCTTTGCCACCAGTGAAGTGGCAATGGTTCCACCTGTTCCCCCCTTGTTTTCTATGACAACGCTTTGCCCGAGAGCTTTTGAAAGGGGTTCTTGCAAAATTCGGGCAGCCACATCAACGCTGCCACCTGCCGGATAGGAAACAATTAGTTTGACGGGTTTGTCTGGATAGTGGGTTGTGTCGGTAGTTGCCGTGGCAACCATTGCGTGCATTAATGCCGGAATGGCTAAAAGCCATTGAAAAGAAAATTTTTTCATATATTTCTGACCCTGATTTTATAATTCCAAATGTTGTTCATAGGAAAAAATATAAACAAAATACTTGTAAATTTAAAATGGCTTATTACTCATATACATATGATTGCCTGTTTGTACTAAGATGACTTGTGCCGCATTAGGCCAATTCAAGAGACTTGCATAACTCTTCAGCGATGCGGCTAGCCTGTTCGTTTGCCAGCCTTGCGTTGACATCCATGGAAACAGTCCAGAAATAGGTACCGCAAGCCAAGCTTCCAAGAACTGATATTGATTTTTCAATATTTCCTTTTTGGCTAATTAAGGCTCCAGTATCAAAGTCAAGCTTAAAACCGCCATATTTAGAGCTGTCAGCAAGCCCAGATGCGAGAAGGTTTATGATTAAAGGGTCTTTGGATTGTTTGACATTCTGGGAAAAACCGGTGGCGTTAATAACAAAGTTGCACGTGGTAGCAGTTTTGCCCCCTGATTTGTTACAGCAGTGCAGGATAAATCCTGGCCCGTCAGGATTGGGCTCACATTCGTTAAAACCGCCATGTATGTGCAGTTGCCCGCTTTTAAGCATTTGGTTCAGGGTCAGGGCATTTTTTACGGGGAACATGCCCCGGCGTGACATCCATAATGAACGCCAGTGTGTATGGAATTTATCTTTATCTGCTGGGGTAAGGTATTTCCACACTAGATCTACCACTTCATTCATGTTGGCCAGAACGGTTTGCCATGGGCGGGGTTGGTTGAGTGCTACTTTCAGTTCGTCTTCTAGGCGTTGATGGGCATCCTGACCGGAACCGGTGGCATCTAGAATATTAAACTGAGGGTCAAGGGTGGATATTTTTTCATGCAGGAAATCAAATACATCTTGCAGGCTGAGCTTGTCGTTTTTTGCTTGCGCCAAAGCATGTATGTCTGCTTTGCAAGGGCGGTTTTCCCATTTGCATGCATGAATGCTTCTAACAGCGGGTAGAATTCCTTGCCTGGAAAAACAATGAATATCTCCAGAATGTCCTTGTGCTTTGAGTGCAACGATTACGTCAATTGCACTAAGGTTAGAGCCTAAAATGCCGATTGTTGCTTCAGGGTGTATTGTTTGTGATAAGGCACTAACCGGATAAGGGCTATGCAAATAATCGTTATACTGATTAAGTGACTCGAATTTATCAGATGTCAGATTGCCATTGCACAGAACGACCTTATCAAATTCATGGTCTTGATTATTTGAGTCGGTGAGCAGCAGATTTTCATTGTGGTGTTTTTGTATATTAATAATGGCAGCTTTTACCACATTTACACGAACGCCTAATGCCATTGCTTGTGCAACGATGTTCTCAAATTGCTCCTGAACATAATGGCCAAAAAGCGGTCGTGGATAAAAGGCGCCAGCATCTATTTCACTTACGCCATAGAATTGCAATGAGCTTTCGGGTAAAGTGGCGATCCATTCCAGAAAATGAGATCTGTGCTTATCGTACAGTGACATGTTTCCTGCTGGTATATTCAGCAGATTGGTATTGAGATCTTCTTGATAGGCAGTACCATAGCCTATTTTTTCTGCAGGCTCGAAGATCGTAATATTACAATTGACCTTGTTGTTGCCTTCATAATTATTTAAATGATGAATTAACTGGGCTAAGAAGGAAACGCCAACTGAACCTGCTCCTACAATAGCAATCTGACATTGAGAATCCATAATTAACTCCTTTATCTATTCCACTTTTGCTTTGGTGGCAACGTCAGACCATTTCACTACTTCATCACGAAGGAGCTGATCGGTTTCCTGTGGAGTGGTGCCATAGGCCCGGGCTCCTGAGGCGAGAAGCCTTTCCTGAACATCATTTCGAGAGGCAATTTTCTGCATGGCGGAAGACATTTTCTGCACAATATCTGGTGAGGTTCCTGCCGGTGCCAGCAAACCATAATTGGTGGTTAATACATAGTCTTTGACATTCAATTCGGTAAGGGTGGGCACATTGGGAATTGTTTTTACCCGTTCATCCGTAGAAACAGCGAGGAACTTGATCTTTCCGCTTTCCATGTGCGGGTAAAGTGTTGTTAACGTTTCTATCACCATGTCAATTTGTCCACCAAGTAAATCACTGACGGCTGGACCGCTTCCCTTATAGGGAACATGAAGTAACTGGCTATTGGTCGCCAACTGAAATTTTTCGGCAGCCATGTGCTGTGATGAACCAACACCTGCTGATCCGTAAGTTATCTTTCCTGGGTTTTTTTGGGTTTTGACAATAAGTTCTTCAAGTGAATTGACGCCTAATCCGCTACGGACGGCCACCACCAAAGGTACAGCGGTCCCAAAAGAAACACCATTAAAGGCGTCAGGGAATTTATAGGTTTTGGGTTTTGATGGCAAGACAGCATTGATTGCGTGGCTGCCAATAGCGCCAAAAAGCATAGTGTAGCCATCCGGTTTAGCGCGAGAGACTGCCTCGGCACCAATTTCACCACCTGCACCAGCACGGTTTTCTACTACAACGGTTGTGCCAATCAGTTCAGGTAAATACTGAGCATAAATTCTTGCGGAAAAATCAGTAGCACCACCGGGTGGGTATGGGACGACTAGTGTGACGGGTTTGTCGGGCCAGTTGGCCGCTGAGGCGCTTATTGAAGAAAGTGTTAGGCAAACCATTACTGTCATTTTTGGAAATAACTTCATTGTCTCACTCCTTGGGTTAAATCCTATTATTTAGGATATGAATTTTATTATTTGTATAATTTAAAGAATCGCATATAATAAATTAAAGGTCAATGAATTATTTATCTTAAATTTATTGTTATCAATAATTTAGGAATTTAGTTCCCAATATTTAGGATTTTATGGATAAGACGTTATTGAAGGGGTTGCGTTTGTTTGAAATTATCTGCGCCCAGGAAGATCAGCCAAATACGATTGATGATCTTGCCGTGCTGGCTGAGTTAACAAGAAGTAACACGCACAGAACTTTGCAAACACTTATTGCTGCGGGTTATGTAGAAAAAAACATCCAGAATGGTGGTTATAAACCAACGCTCAAGTTGTTTGAGTTAGCTGCACAGCGATTAGCTCGGTTGGATGTGCGTAAAATTGCGGCCCCCTATATGCGCCGTGTTGCACTGGAAACCAAGGAAACAGTGCATCTTTCCGTGCTTGATAAACTGGATGTTATTTATATCGATAAAATTGACAGCCCTAACCCTGTCAGGGCTTATTCCATGATTGGTGGTCGAGCGCCTGCTTACGCAGTTGCAACCGGTAAGGTTTTATTGGCATTTCAAAGTAGTGATTACCTTGAGAATCATGAGTCAGAACTTGTACGACATACTGAAAATACCCTTACTTCTCTTTCAAGCATTAAAGAAGAACTTACTGATATTTCCCGTATCGGTTATGCCATTAATCGTGGAGAGTGGCGCGCTAATGTGGGAGGAATAGCGGCGCCAATATTTGATGCGCATAACAATGCAATTGCCGCAATTGGCATTTCAGGCCCGCTTGAACGTTTAAATATTGAAAACATGAAACGCTGGTCCCCTTTGATTTTAAATGCTGCCGGAAAAATATCCAGGGAGTTGGGATATCGTCGCGGCTATTTTGGTGAATCCAATGAAATTTAACCCTTTTGTGAGCATATATCTATGAAGCAAGAATCTATCCTACAAGGCATTAAGGTCGTTGAAATCTGTAATGTTGCAGCAGGTCCTTTTTGCAGCATGCTGCTGGCCGATATGGGCGCAGAGGTTATTAAGATAGAAAACCCGAGCGGCGGGGACACGCTAAGAAGTTGGCCACCCTTTAATAACGAATATAGCGAAAATTTTGCTTCATTGAATCGCAATAAAAAATCGGTCACCCTTAATTTGAAAGATCCGGCCGATGCCGAAATGGCGCGTCAATTAATGAGTTCTGCGCATATTGTGCTTGAGAATAATCGTCCTGGCGTGATGAATCGTTTGGGACTTGGTTATTCTGATATCAAAGCGCTTAACCCTGCTGTGGTTTATTGCTCAATTTCTGCCTATGGACAAAGTGGTCCACGCAGTCAGGAAGGTGGGTTTGATTTAACCATTCAGGCCATGAGCGGCCTCATGAGTGTTACCGGTGAGCCGGAGGGAGCGCCCGTCAAGTGTGGTGTCCCGGTGTGTGATTTCTCGGCAGGCTTATATGCTGCTTTTGCCATTGTGTCCGCATTAAGGGCGGCAGAACAGTCTGGATCAGGAACGCATATTGATATTTCCATGCTGGGTGCCACACTTGGAATTGCGGCTTTGCAAACCTCTGAATATTTTGGCAGTGGTAAAAATCCTCGCAAATTAGGTTCTGCCCATCCGCGTAATGCACCCTATCAGGTCTTTCGCTGTCTTAATGGTTATTTTGGCATGGCTGCGGGTAATAACTCTTTATGGAAATCGGTATGTAATGTTGTAAAACGACCTGAGCTTTATGAGGACGAAAGGTTTACTTCTACCGTTTTACGTGCCAAACATCAGCACGAGCTGCTTGAAATTCTTGAGGACATATTCATGGAACACGATGCCCAGTATTGGTTAAAGTTGTTCCAAGAGGCCGGAGTACCTAGTGCGCCTATTAATCAATACTCAGATATTATGGCTGATGAACAAGTGGCGCATATGAGTTGGGTTCAGGATATTTACTTGCCCAATGGGCAACAGGCAAAAACGTTTGCCTCGCCCATACGGTTTGATGGTCAAACCAGTAATGTCACGGTTGGCCCTCCAGCGCTCGGAGAACATAACGAAGAAATTTTATCTGTATTCACCTTACAAGGAGACAATGTGTGAGTGCACCACTGCTAATAGAGCGAGGGCCGCGGTCATGGACTTTTATTTTGAACCGGCCAGAAAAAATGAATGCCCTGTCACCAGAATTGGTACAGGCGATAAGCGATGGTCTGCATGAGGCTCATCAGAAAAACATTTCTCTTTTAATCTTTAAAGGAAATGGCAAAAATTTTTGTGCTGGTTTTGATTTTTCTGATCTGGAAACCGTGAGTGAGGGTGATCTGTTGCAACGAGTGATACAGATCGAACTGATGCTGGATCAACTTGCCAATTCTACTGCTATGACGATCGCACTTTGCCATGGCCGAAATTTTGGTGCGGGCGTTGATATTATTGCTTCATGCAAAAAACGGGTAGCCACGGACAAGACATCTTTCCGCTTTCCTGGTATTAAATTTGGACTTATATTGGGTACTCGAAGATTCCAAAAAATTGTGGGTACACAAAATGCACTTGCCATTCTGTCGAGTACCAAGACATTTGAGGCGGCAGAGGCTCTGGCAATAGGATTCATGCAAAAAATATGCGAGCAGGACAGTTGGCAGGAGGTGATTGAGCAGGCAGAAGAAGAGATAAATATTCTGTCGTCAGTTACTCGTCAGAATTTATACAGAGTGTTGTGCTCACCCACTGAGTCTGATGAAAATCTGGCAGCCTTGGTTCGTTCGGCAGCTACACCCGGACTTAAAGAACGCATTCGCAATTATCTGAATCCCAATTAATCTGGAGGAAAATATGACATCAGGATTTAACCAGACTGACAAATGTGTATCTTTGCAGGAACTGGTCAGCCGTGTTCCCAATGGTGCCTCGCTGGCATTAGGCGGCAGTTTTTTGCATCGTGGGCCATTTGCTTTTGTTCGCGAGCTTATCAGACAAAACAAGCAGGAGCTGGAAATCATTAAACAGTCGCCTGGTTATGATATTGATATTCTGTGCCGTACGGGCACAGCTACCAAAGCGCGTGCAGGTATTGTAGCGATGGAGGGGAATTTTGGTTTGGCACCTTATTATCGCAAAGCGATCGAGCACGATAAACTGGCGCTTGAGGAACATGCTTGCGCCACTTTAACGGCAGGCTTGCGAGCAGCAGCTTTTGGTATCCCATTTCAGCCATGTGGTGGTATTCATGGTAGTGAGCTGGCTCAGTTAAATAACTGGGCAAAAATTCAAGACCCTTATGGTTCCGGTAAAGAGGTCTGGGTAATTCCTGCCATTCAACCTGATTATGCCGTTATACATGCCAACGAGGTTGATAAAAAGGGCAATGTACGGGTATTGGGCACCTATCACTGGGATCGGATAATGTCCCGCTCAGCCAAAAGCGTTTTAGTCATTGCTGAAAAATTGGTAGATGATGAAGTATTTACCGAAAGCCCTGAAAGCACCCTGATTCCTTATTTTATGGTTGAAGCGTTTTCTATTGTAAGCAATGGGGCATGGCCAGGTTCATGCTGGCCGCATTACGAAATTGATTACCCTGCAGTGGAAGCTTATCTTAATCCGGATGAGACATCGTTTAATCTGCACATGAATACCGCACCAGAATTACAGGAAAATGCATAATGGAAAACAACTGGTCTCCTTTTTCTTACATAGTGACTAATCTGGCACGATTCATTCAACCAAATGAAATTACTTTCAGTGGGGTAAATTCCACTATGCCAATGCTAGCTTGCCTAATGGCAAAAAAAGCCTATGATTGGGATTTCATTTATATAAACGTTGCCGGAGGAGTTGATCCTCAGCCGTCAAGTATTCCAATATCCAGTTCTGATCCTGTGCTGGCGCAGCAGTCTGCCTCTATTTTTGCTAATGAGGATTTTTATGACCTTTGTACTCGTGGCAGAATGGATCTGACTTTTCTGGGGGCAGCGCAAATTGACGGTGAGGGTAATGCAAACAATTCATGCATAGGCGACTGGCATTCACCCAAAGTCAGGTTACCCGGTGGTGGGGGTGGTGCAGTAATGCTTCCTACGGCAAAACGTGCCTGCACCTGGCGTACCGAACATTCTACGCGTACATTCGTTGAAAAACTTGATTTTCGGACATCTTGGGGTGGATTTCATGGCGTTGTAACTCCGATTGCTGTCTTTATGAAAAAAGATAATCGCTTAGCGCTTGAATCGTGGCATCCTGAATCCTCACTGGATGAAGTCATCAGCCGGACCGGTTTCAGTTTTGATTACGAAGGCGCAAAGCCAACTGAAGCACCAACGGACCGTGAAATTGCAGCCTTGCAGGCCCTTGATCCTATGGGGCAGTTTGAAAATGATGCCGGTGTAAAGCTGCGCTAGGAGACAATCATGACAGCAAGCAAAACTATTTTATCTATCTGGCAAAGCAACTGGCAGAAAGAGGTTATTTCTTCACGTATTGCCTTACAGGATGCTAACCGGAAAATTACTTACGGCGAATTATATCAAGCTGTTTCCAGGCAGGCAGGTCGTTTAAGGGGGGCAGGTATTTGTGATGAAATGCGTGTTGCGATTGACCTGGAGCGCAGTCTGGATGCCGTAATTGTATTGCTTGCTGTGATGGTGGCCGGTGCCTGTCCTTGCCCGCTGGAACCCAGATTAAGCACCCATGAATTATTTGACCGTCTGGAAACTGGGGGACTTACTTGTCTGCTGAGCGATGATTTGTCCAAACATGCTTCTCTTGGCAATATAAGGTTGTTGAACCCTTATTCACTTCCTGAAGCATCTGATTATTGGTCTGAAACTGTGACGGCTGAATATCCTGCATTAATGTTGTTCACCTCAGGAAGTACAGGCAAACCCAAAGGCGTTTTGGAGAGTCATCTGGGGGTTCTAAATAACGCTTTAGGTGTCATTGACTTGACCGAATTAACCCAAGAAGATGTTTTGCTTCATGTTATGCCGATTTATCATACCAACGGCTTGAATAATCAGTTGTTCAGCCCTCTTGCAGTGGGTGCTACTGTTTATTTTGCACCGCGTTTTTCTGCACAAGCCATGCCGGATTTGATGCGGGTAGTTAAGCCTACTATTATTACCGGGGTGCCCACTATGTATTCGCGCATGTTGTCCTATCCTTTAAGTTCAGAAGCGACACAGAATTTGCGGTTTGCTCGTTGTGGCTCTGCACCGATTACTATCGAACAACACAAAAAAATAGAAGCTTATCTGGGGCGTCCCCTGTTAATTTCGTATGGGCTTTCTGAAGCAACTTGTACTTCAACGATTAATCCACCCCAGAACAGAAGAATCGGCTCTGTCGGAAAAATATTGATAAATCAGGATGTAT
Source organism: uncultured Gammaproteobacteria bacterium (assembly GCA_964486475.1). GTDB lineage: Bacteria > Patescibacteriota > Patescibacteriia > Patescibacteriales > WJLG01 > JBAZHE01. The sequence goes on from CAZALZ010000022.1 coordinate 9,065, forward strand.
TCATACAGGCTGCAGACGGCCATCGGATTAATGAGGCTGGAAAAAATGGGGAGATCTGTATCGATGGTGACAATCTGATGCTTGGCTACGTAGGGGTCAAACAGGCGGGTAGGCTTGAGCCTCAGACTGAGCCTTTGCATACAGGTGATATCGGTTATTTGGATGAGGACGGTTATCTGTATATTACGGGACGGATTAAAGATGTGATTATCCGTGGCGGTGAAAATATTTCTCCATCACAGATCGAGCATGTCATTAGCATGCATCCAGATATAGCCAATTGCTGTGTGATTGGTAAGCCAGATGAAGATCTGGGTGAGGTGCCGGTTGCGTTTATTACTACTAGGCATGGTAAAAATGTTGATATCGAAGAAGTACAGGATTTACTTAAGAAAAATCTTTCTCGGATTTACTTGCCCGAATCGATTTTTATGCTAGATGCTTTACCTGAGAATGCTGTGGGTAAGGTTGACAGAAAAGCCTTGGCACAACAGTTTATATAAGGAGTGATATGAGTGGAGAAAGACTGCTGGGTGCAATTAATAAATTAACTGTCCTGGTCGAAAAAAAAGATCAACATGAAAATCAAATCTTGGAACAGGCGAAACTCATCATGAACGATCTGGTGAGTCAGGATGATTGGCTTGATGATGACTTTGCCAGACCTGACCCTGAGTATTACCGACAGTATTTGCTTTACGCAGATCCGTTAGATCGTTTTTCCCTGGTGAGCTTTGTCTGGGCCGGAGGGCAACAAACACCGGTTCATGACCACAAGGTATGGGGGGTTATTGGTATGCTTAGAGGATCGGAAATGGAAAGGCATTATGCCTTCAATGAACACGGTATTCTAGAGGAAACAGGTCAGGTTTTAACCCTGAAACCTGGGCAGATTGCCTGTGTCTCACCCGCTCTTGGGGATATTCATCAGGTAAGCAATGCTTTTGCTGACAAGACTTCAATCAGTATCCATTTGTATGGTGGAAATATAGGCAAAATTCAACGTTACGTTTTTTATCCGGGGACATCAGAAAAGAAATGGTTTGTATCGGGGTATTCATCTAATGTGGATGCTAATCATCGTTTGGATTAAGGCCTGTTTTTGTTCCAAGACTCAACAAGCGCAAGAATGCGCTCCTGTAAATACGTCATTAACTGGCGAGTAGCGGTCGTAGTGAATTTATGGGGAATAGTCAGAAAATACATGGCATTCCCCACCCCTTTAGGGATGTAGTTCTCAAGCACTTCAACCAGTTTTCCCTGTTCAAGTTCCTTGTGAACCGCATAACGGGGCAAGAGGGCTATGCCCAGCCCCTTGATAGCGGCATCCAATAGAAAAGTATAGCTACCCGATTGCAGGCTGCAAGATACACGCTGCCGGATCAGGCTTCGTTCGTGTACCAGCTTCAGAAAAAAAGTCTTGCCCATGGCCGCTGGCATGACAAGCTTGTGGTGCAATAGATCCGAAGGTAGCAGAATGGGATTGTCTTTCAGGTATTCTGGTGAAGCGGATAAACACCATTGCACATCACATATTTTTCTGGCGACATATTCGTTATTGGGTTTTGATGTAATCTTGATGGCGAAGTCAACCTCGGATTCAATCAGGTCATCCAGTCGGTCATTGATCAATATTTTTAAATCAATGTCAGGATAGTCACGAATAAAATCAATAAAGATATCTGATAAATACAAATGCCCGAAACCGGTTGGGATGCGGACTCGTATATAGCCCTTCATGCTTTTTGAAAGATGATGGATATCTGAGCTGACTGAAGCAATATCTTCAAGGATTTTCAGGCTTTTTTCATAAAGCAACTCACCTTGCTGGGTCAACTCAATGCTGCGGGTGTTTCTGCGAAAAAGCTGGGTTTCAAGGGATTTTTCCAGTTTTTTAAGACGCATCGAGACATTGGAGCGAGTCATGCCTGTTCTACGGGCGGTTTCTGCCAGTGATCTGGCCTCTACAATTTCCACAAACAGTTTTAGCAGGTTTAGGTCCAGGTTATTGTCAATCATAATTGAACACTGATGAGTAGTTTTAGCGTATTGTCGCACAAACTTCCTTGTCTTAGGATGGGACTGTTGTTTACGGAAGATAAAACGATGAATGAAAAAAACTGCTTTGCCGATTTGAAAGTACTGGATATCAGCCAAGGGGTGGCTGGACCTTATTGTGCCAATATCCTCTGGCAAAATGGGGCAGAGGTTTTCAAGGTAGAGCCACCTGAAGGAGATTGGGGGCGACATGTAGGAACCACCGTGGATGGGCAAAGTGCCTTGTCTATTAGTTATAACGTGGGTAAAAAAAGTGTTTGCATAAACGCAAAAACAGCCGCAGGACGTGAGGTTATTCAAAAAATGGCTGCTGAATGCGATGTCTTTGTCCAAAACTTCAGGCCCGGGATTGTTGAAAAACTGGGACTGGCCTATGAGGATTTAAAAAAAATAAATCCGGGGATTATTTATATTTCCATTAGTGGTTACGGCCCTGATGGGCCTTATGCTTTTGCACCTGCGACAGACTCTGTCATGCAGGCGGAAACCGGTATTATGTCCGCCAATTACGATGGGCAGGGCAATCCACAAAAAATCGGTATCCTGATGGTAGACGTGTTGTCTGGTATGTATGCGGCACAGCATACCTTAATGGCTTTGTATCGTCGTCTTTGCTCGAAGGATCATATAGGAGAGCATATTCAACTGAATTTGTTTGATGCCTGCGCTGCCTTTCAGCAGTCCAATCTGATTGAGCATGCGCTTAACCCGGTCACGATCAAGACTGCAGTAAGTGCACCCAATGGGGTTTTTAATACCAAAGATGGCAAATTGAATGTATTGGCGTTGAATAACCATCAGTTTGAGCGGTTATGTAAAGCAATACAAAGGCCGGATTGGTTGGAGAATCCCTGTTTTGCAAACAATAATGATCGTATGAAGCACAGGGAGTTGTTGCATGAAGAACTGGAGCAGATTATTTCGACTGGCACGACCGAAGAATGGTTGGATACCTTTCAATTGAATGATGTGTTGCATGCGCCGGTGCGTAATTATGATCAGGTTATTCATCACCCTCAGGCACAGTTTAATCAAACAGTGACCTATTTTGAGCAGGTTCCCGACAAGCCATTGCCTTTTGTTTTCATGCCGGGCCTGCAAAAAAAACCTGCTTTGCAAAGAGCTCCGAATATTGGTGAGCATACGATTGAAGTACTGGAAAAATTTAATTTTGAAGCAGATCAGATAACAGCGTTGTTGGATGCTTTGGTTATTCAGCAAAATATAAAAGAGAGTGTGTAAATGCGAGCATTGCTTTGTAAAGAATTTGGAAAACCAGAGGAGGTTCTTTCCGTACAGGACATACCAACGCCGGAAATCCAGAAGCCTGATGAGGTTCTCGTCAGGGTGCATTATGCCAGTGTCAGTCATGCAACGGGTTTGATGATAGAAGGAAAATACCAGCGCAAGCCGCCTTTTCCCTTTTCGCCAGGCACCGAAGCTGTTGGCGTTGTTGAAAAAGCAGGGAGTGCCGTCAAGCATTTAAAAGAAGGTCAGCGGGTGGTTTGTATTTGTGATTGGGGGGCCTATGCTGAATACGTAAAGTTGCCTGGATACACCGTATATCCCCTTCCCGATAATGTGGATTTTTTGGCAGCGCTACCTATCCCCATTTCTTATGGAACGGCTTATTTGGCGTTGGTGCAGCTCTGTCGTGTTACACCCGCTCAAACCGTATTGGTTTTGGGGGCGGGTTCGGGTGTCGGGCTTGCCGCGGTTGAAATTGCCGTCGCTTTGGGATGTCGGGTAATTGCCTGTGCCAGCACAGCTGAAAAATGTCAGGTGGCGAAAAATGCAGGGGCAGCGCTAACTTTAACAGGTAGTGACCAGCTGGCGGCCAATGTTAAGGAGCTAACGGCAGGCAAGGGGGTTGATATTGTTTTTGATCCGGTGGGTGGAGATTTGTTTTCCAGTGCTTTAAGAGCTGTTGCACAAAATGCCCATTTGATCAGTATTGGATTTGCAAGTGGCAAATTGCCTGATGTAGCCATGAATCTTGTGTTGGTTAAAAATCTGACCATACATGGATTTTTCTTTGGGCAATATACGGGCTGGACCCCTACGGATGAACGGGTCATGCATGCATCAATGATGGCGGGTGTCATGGAAACACTGTTCCGGTGGGTGGCCGAGAAAAAACTGAATCCGGATGTGAGCAAAGTGTTTTCTCTTGATCAAGTTCCTGAAGCCATTGAGACCTTACATGGCAGAAGCATCACCGGAAAATTGGCTATAAAAATAGACTAGATAAATACATTTAATGGAGACATATATGATGAAACATAACCTTCTTGGTCG
>CAZALZ010000023.1:0-12091 GCA_964486475.1 uncultured Gammaproteobacteria bacterium
GGGCTGTGTTCTTGTAATGATTGATTTGAGATTGGAAAAGGCAGTTAGGAAGTGAGTAATCATGTTACCAGCTCCTGAATATGATGAACTCGAATTTTGTAAGATGTTGAGATATTCCGAGAGGATTGATAAGATGGAGAAGAGGAAGGAAAAAGAGAATAAGTAACTTTCCTTTTTGTCTTATTTTGTTATTGGTATTACCGGGAATTAGTCTCTTTTTGTGTTAAACTATCCAAAATAACAAATGTCCACATTTGACAGAAAGTTTTATATACATGGTATACCATATATAGGTATTACAGGATGTGACACAAAATGCTTGACAAACAAAAATACTTTGAAGAACTCATGAAAGTTCAGCCAGATTTCAACAACGTAGAATCAATCATCTCATGGATTGAAGAAATTGCAAACTGCAAAAACCAGGGCCTTAAAGAAACTGGAATCCTTGCGATGTTTGCATCAAATGGCTTTGTCCCAAATATGAACTGCGATGATGACTTCAAACAGGATGACCGCGAGAATGTTGCAGGGTGGCTTATCGGGCAAGCTCTTGATGGAGTACAGTTGACTGGTCATATCTCATTGGATGTTCTTGAATTCATGGGTGAATGGGAATGAGTTACATTGAAAGAAAATTGAGTTTAATTGTCGAGCCTCCGATCTTCCAAGAGTACTCTAAAATGGCTATGGAGCTTGCTTGTAAAGTGACTTTCCCAAACGTGGTAAAATATATTATACTTAATAAAGAAGCATATGAGGAACTTATAGAATATTATAGAGAATGGTATCAACGAGAAGAATATCCAAATACTTTATTGGATCACCCTATAATTCTAGACATGGACGCAAAAGAAAGAATTCGTATCATTTCTAACTGTTATAATGAATATATGGGGTTATTAAAATGAAGGTTTGGTTTACTAGTGATACTCACTTTGGTAGTGGACGCACATTAAAGATGTCTCAGCGCCCGTTTAAATCAGTCGATGAAATGGACTCAACTATTATAAAAAACTGGAATTCTGTAGTTTCAAATGATGATATTGTGTATCATTTGGGTGATTTTGGTGATTACAATATTAGAAAAGAACTCAAAGGGAATATTGCCCTAATAAAAGGAAATTATGATGTAAATGTCCCAAGTGGGCTTTTTAGTTGGATAACTAGTCATGATCAACTAAGATTTGATAATATTGAAATCTACATGAATCACTTCCCGTCGTTACATAGTAAAACTATGTTTAATGTGTTCGGGCATGTCCATAAACTATGCATGATTAAGCGTTATGGCCTTAATGTAGGTACAGACTGCCATAACTTCTATCCCATCGACCTGGAAACTGTGCTTTTCTACAAGAACGCGATAGAAAACCATTATGATAATGAGGTGTTTGAGTGACATTAAAATGCCCTTTGTGTAATGAATCACTTTCAAACGCTTATTGTAGAGTAATGGTAGATGGGCACAGAACATGGATAGTTACGGGGCTTCAGTGTTCGTGTGGGTATCATGAGAATATTGAGAAGGGACTTAGGGTTATGAGAAACAAATCATTATTTTAAAGGAGTGTTTAAAATGACAATGAGCGGAACATGCGAATGTGGGCGTTTTCTCTGGTATGACTCCACGGAAATAAAAATATCGCTGGCACTGCGGCAAGGTCTAAAAACATACAAAGAGTATAAACGTTATATAAAAGAATCAAGACCTAATGGATTATTAGTTTGCCCTAAATGCGGAAAACGTTATTCAGAAAGAGAATTTATGGAATTAAAAGATTGTGTGGGTTATGATACACACGCGGGATATACGAATGACTCCGAGTTAGCATATCAACAGGCGATTGCTAGATTTTATGAGAGTAGATATGGCAAGTAAGTTTAGATTGGAGTGAAAAAACAATGATAGAAGAGGGTTTGAAATGAATACAACATTACAAAGAGTCTTACTAAATCAATCAAAGCGGTATAAAAGCAACTACGAACAACATGAAAAATGTAAACAGTTATATCAAAGAGCAGTAAAAGATCTCGAAACGGCCCAACTTAACCGGCAGAAGTTATTATCCAATCTTGAACTATTAGAACAAGATCCTGTCAAAGTAAAAGAGACTCTTGGACTATATGATAGAGTAATTATTCCAGAACTTAAAAAAGCAGTAAAAGAAGCGGATCAGTTGAGATGTAAATGTAATACGGTTAACTGGTATGACCAAGACGTTATACTGTTTATATGTGTTGCTTTTGCACTTTGCACACCTTGTCTTTTTTTGAGGGCAACTATAGGAAGTGCATTGGCTGCTGCGATATGGATAATATTGATGAGTGGTTGGTTTGGATATAGGAGGATACTTCGGAGAATGGCGTTTGAGATGATTTAATATGAAAACAGACGTAGAAAATCTAAATGATTATATAAGACAACTAAAAAAAGAAGATAATTAATTAAGTTTTTTCATAACCTCTTTCATATTACTCAAATCAGGCGTTTGCCCTGCTTCATAAACCTGGACTACAGTGTAAGCCTCATTCAAAAAAGCCTGATACCGAGTATTATATTCAATTTCATCCTGTGAATAAGTAGAATCCCGTTGAGTCCCCTTATATTCAGCCAATATCATCTTTTTTACCATTTCAGGATTTTCCCTTCCTGTGAGTACGTTGTTTACAGCATTGTAAACATCGTTTGCCTCGTTTTGAGTTACTGTTTTAATCCCATTATCCAAAACTATTATATCTTGTGTTGGTGTTCCGTCAATTATATCAACTGCGCCGCTAAGCGCAAGAAAAGATACAATGGTAGCAAATATTTGAAAAAATTCCATGCTCACACCTTCATCGTAAATATTTTGATTTTATTAAATTCTGCTCGATCTCCGATCCATAACGTACCGTTCGCGTTTACTTCCAGAGGCAAACCTTTGTCTTTACCTCTGACTCGTCGAAGCTCAGCCCATCCAGATCGAGAAAATAATATCATATTATCAACTATTTTAAATTCTCCAAATTCACTAGTTTTGATAAAAAGTCTTACTGCATTCCCAGAACGAAGTCTTCCGACGTTTATTCTTTTATGTTCATCAATTGAATAGCTCAGCTCTTCCCATATATCTAAATCAAGTGAGAAATATTCACCACAAGCATTAGAATCATCAAAACAAACGATATCCTTTTTATGCATGTCTAAATTATTATAGTGTGTCGTTCGTTTATATACTTTGCTCACGTCGCCCGTTTTTCCTGCGCTGTGTCTGGCTCGCGTGCTAGCTGCCGGGCCGGGGTGTGCCACGGAGACTACGCTCCGCTCGGCCGTGGCTACTCTGGGAATCTCGGAAACACTGGCAGCCGACGAAAAAATATAAGAATTTTCTATAACATCACTCATTAATTATAACCCCTTCACCAGTATCGTTTTTAACGGAGGTATATCCGGCCTGCGTTTGCTCTGTGCTATACTGTATATCGAGTTGTTTTTTGATTCCGTGTTTCTCGAGGAATTTGGAAAACTCGACACCTCGCATTATACAGAAAGGCTTTCCTACTGCTGTTTTTACCTGCGGGTAATTGGCTTTCTGACACATGCACACCCACACATCACAATAAGGCGCTTGCTTTTGTTTCTTTGTTTCTATCTTACCTATTGAATGACTTCCGGGGTGTTCGTACTCGATCCATATACGTTCTCCACCTGGACTAATACAAGTAATGTCAGGAATATCTTCGATTTTTTGACCGCCCCAGTTATTGACTTTCACGTCAGTATAACCAGCTCTGCAAAGTTCGCCTGCTGCCAGATAACAGGTTACCCAGTGATCTTCTGATTCTCCATCTATTAGCCCGTTTTCATTTATTAGCCCGTCCGCTATCCAGACAGGGAACTTTCCAGACCCTCCCATCACTGAGGTAGCATCTGATGGTGTGAAGCCTGGGATTTCATAATCATCTAATTTTGTAATCCAGTTTGATGCAATTAACCCTTTATCTCTTATCCATGCTACTCTCATATCAATCTCATAGTTATCCGAGATACAAGCACCTGCTTTTGATTCCTGGCTTGATTCTCCAAAGAAAATTTCCTTCATTTTGTTGGTTAAGACAACCTCACCGGGTATCTTCTGGCCTAGCCTGAGAAGCAGGTATTTACCCTTACCTTTCTCCATAAGTCGGGCTTTGTCTTTCTCTGTGAAGTAGAATTCTTTGCCGAATTCCTCTACATTCTCTTTAGTCATGTTACACATTAAAATAATGAAATCAGTGTTAGCTTTTAGTACCGGAAGAATGGAAGCCGCCCCTTCGAGATCTTGATTATCAAAACAGACTGACATCTTACCTGATCTGGCTTCCCTAATTAGTTTGAGGGTATATTTCGCCATAGAAGGAGTAGAAAGAAGTGCTGCACCCTCATCTAGAGTTAGTATGGTTCTTCTCTTACGTTTATATGCATCGAGAGAAGGGGTTTTCAGCCTCATGTTGATTATATCCATTATCAAGATTGTCATGGCTTCTTTAACGCCTTCTTCCAATCCAGAAACATCTATTGTGATGAAGCGGCCTGACGGATCAAATGTGTTATGGTTGTCCATCCAGTCCCAGGCATTACCCTCTTCCATTTCTTCTGTGTTGTCCAGGAGTGCCTGTATAGATTGCCATTTTGATTTTTTGGATTCATCCTTAAGCCATTCCTCGCAGGTTCGCCTCCATTCACCATAAGAAGGCCAGTTTTTACCATTTGGCCACTTCTCTATATTTAGAGCGTTACCTTTTTTATCCACAAGCCCGGTTTTTAAGTATGCAGCCTTTGCAGTAGCTACAAAAGCCGATTTCATAGGGGTTGAGAAATTAGAGCCTATCAAAAACTCTATGTTTTTCTTCAGACTTATTTGAGTTCTTCTATATGCTGCCCGTCTTGCTTCTTTGCTTTCACCCATCGAAACCGGGTCAAAATATACCATCCAGGGGTTAGGATCATATTTTGTTCCCTCTCCGATTTTTAGAAGTGGACCGTTTAAAGCTTTGATTGCGTTAAGGTGTGAAGTTCCCATATCTTCTTTTGGCGAAATGTGGATGTAGTCGCAGTTTACGGCGGCTGCATTATAATCTATATATAACTCAGTTGTTGTTTTTCCAGTTCCTGACCCCCCGAATACTGCAAAGTGCTTGCTCATAAAATCATCTGCTTCGAAATCCGCGAATAGAGGCGTTTTAGCATCTGAATGAAACCCAAGTAAGACACCCTTCCGACTCATTATTTGAATTGGATTTCTTGCAGGCCACATCATAGCGGCTGTGTTTCCCTGCACATCTGTGAATGTTTCATCTATTACTTCATTAGTTGGAAGCCCAGCTTTTATTGATCTTATATGACCGCCATAAGGAATTTCAGTAAGGATGTTTTGCCCGTTTAAGTTGAAAACCAGCATGGATACTATTTCATCCACTTCTTTACGGGTTGCTCCATCAACCCTAGCAATCATCGAATGTCTAAAAGTTTTATGATCTCCGTCATATGACTGCCTTGAATACATTTCCACGTCGTCTGCTGCGTAGTCATACCGCCTTGAATATCGCCCAGACTGTTGAATCTGTGTTTCTTTAGCTTTTTCAATCTCGTTTAATGTATCATCTACCGCATTTGATTCTTCCAGGGATTCCCTTTTAATGATAGTCTGTGTTAACATAATTTGGGCATCCTCTGAAATCATAGTATCGAGAACACTGTCTAAAACTACGGGTCTAAGGTTCTTAGGGAACCCTGGAACCATAGGATTTACAGGAGATGGTGCGCCAATCCATACACATTTCGACTCTTTTTCTTCGTTTATGATTGCTGATTTTCCATCTTTAGCGGATCTTATAGACGCTGGACACGCTCTAAAAGCTGCGACTTTGTTATACATCCTTGCTTCTTCGATGTCCTGAAGTTCGAGGCTTCTAAATCGGATAAAGGTAATTAGCCTGTCTATTGTCCGAGCATAAAAATTCGTTAAAAAATTCAATCGATCCACTTCCTTTCTATGTGTACATTATGGCTTACCATACCGGCAAACATATTCAAGACCTCATCTTCATTGTTGAGTCTCTGGCTTTCAATCCCTTGAAATTTCAAAGCTTTTTGGATAGAAACACAAATATTATTCAAGTCGAGGAATGCTTTTTCTCTTTTAGTGGTGTATGGAATGATGAATCCCATATGCGTTTTATACGTTTTCGAGTCTGTCACTCCGCATAATTCAGCCTGTTCGTAACAAATATCTCTTAATAGTGGTATTTGATTTCCTTTTTTGATTTCCTGTTTAAATTGTTCTCCAGAATCTCCGGTACTTTTTCGAGCTGTTAATACCGTTTTTATTATCGTGTTTGCTGGGACCCCTGTAAGAGTCTTTTCCGAATTTGAGAAAAATACATCCAAGTCTTCGGGTTTACAGGCAAATAGCTCAAGGTATATACCCCAGTTATTTTCGTTGTCGCCTGGCCAGAATTCGGTATATCCACCTTCGAAAATGTTTTTGATATGCGCCCAGTTCTTGACTTTCGCCCAGTCTTTTTTATTGTATTTTCTAATCTGTTCTTCTCCTTGCCCCCTGCTAATCAAGAATAGTATTCTTCTTTCAAAGTTGTAAAGCGCTATCCTGTTAAGTCCTACAAATACAAAGAATAACCATGATGTAACGACTATTAGACCGCCTGCGACCTTAATAAGTAACGAATCTGGAAATATTACTCTAGAAAAAATTGTATATATGGCTGTGAGAATTGCACATGCAAAAAATATTCTCAGTTGGTTTGCTCTTAACCCCCATACCGTTGGGTCAAACATTCTTGTTATTGTAGTCGGTGCGTTAGGTTCTGACAATTTAATGCCCCCTTACATTTCTTCTAACATATCTTCCAGATTTTGAAGTCCACAGCATATACACAACATAGATCAATGGCCACAGAGTACCGATTGCAACTACGAGTACTGTAACAATTGTCATAGTTCCGTAATATGCAGGAGCTGCAATTATCGCCGTGGCTGTTGACATCTCAGCAACATGTTTTACAGTTTCGGCATTGATAAGCAGTACGAGCGGGCGCATAAACAGTATAGTCTCAAAGAAAAGAAATATCCCTATACCCACGTATCTTATGAATTTCCAGGGTATTGCAATCAGGATTGCCAGAATCAAGACTTTAGCATAAACTACATTAATAAAATTAATTCGTGCCAGGAAAAACGGCCCACTTAAAGTATAAGAAATCGCTTGGTAAAAATATAATGGAATGTTTTCAGTTGAAAATGATATGAAATCTAAAGAATCGACCATTATGCCACTAGACCATGCTTGTTCTAACTCCATTGAATAATCCAATATGAAAGGAAGTATAGTAGGCAACATAATAAGCATAAGAAGAGTTTTAAAATATAATCCAAAACCTATAAAGTGCTCTGCTCCTGAAAAAAACTCTGTTACTCTGCCTGCCTGATCTGGTTTATATTTTTGTAAGAAAAAGTAACCAGCCGCCCAAACTAAAATTATTAACCCACATATTGTATAGGTCATGTAATCACTTTTTTGTTCTTCTACGACCCATTTAAGTTCTTTTGGGTGCTGTTCTGCGGCTGCGATTCCATTGATCATTTTTGCCGAAGGGGAAACATTGACCTCGTCTGATAAGTTACCCAGTTTAACGCCCCAACTTTCAGATAATGCAGCATCCGCCCATTCTTCTGGTGCTTCTTTTATAGCATCCTTCACCATTTCTTTTCCAGCAGTCATTGAATCAGTTGATGATGCAATACTAGTTCCAGATCCTTGACTATAGTTAGTGGTTTGATTAACTGAGCTGCTGGTGTTAGTCGTATTTTCTGTAATGGAGTTGTTACCAACTGCAAAACAGTTTGCAGCAGTGGTTAACAGTACAAAAACAACAAAAAAAATATGGGCGGTTTTCATTTCACACCCTCACATCCAGCTAAAGTATATTGAGATCCCAGTTACCAGGCAGACCCCCATAAGGATTACACTGCACATACCCATTAATCCGGACGCTGCCGACCTGGGGGTTCCTACGATAATTCCACCGAACGAAGCTCCTCCACACTTTAAAAGTGCGCCAAGACCAAGAAAGAATACTATTCCAATTGACAGAAGAAGAAGCTTTGTTAATTGGGTATTTATGGCCTCGGTATTCTTGACTTCGTTTACCCCATCCTGTACGGTGAGATTTTCGAGCTTTACTTCCCCTAAAACGGGGTTAGCTAATATCAAAAGTATAAATCCTATACATAGTATTTTCTTAAACATTGTTAGTTCTCCGTGTTGTAAGTTTATATACTAACGGCAAACTATATTAATTTTACTCAGTGATTCAAAAGTAAAAAATAAAAAATTAATATAATATTTTTTTAATATAATACCATGCTACGATCCAGATTATCAGGAAAAGGCCAAACGATGGATATAACCAATCTGCGTAGTATTTTACAGGAAACTCTTTTTTAACATAATCGAAGCGTGTAACCTGGAAGTTCTCATAAGGTGTGTAAGCTGTTACAGTTAACTTCTTTGGGTTAAATGATCCATTAATAAATAAAAACTCGCCTGAGTGATTTAACTCACCTGTCCAGTAATCGACCTTTGAGAAATTAGTATAAATTATACCCTCGTTGTTTTTGTGCTGTTCTCCTAATAAGAAAACGTGGTCTGCCGTCTTTCCATTATATTCATATTCTACCTCAGATAACCCATTTGTGGGCACAGAAGCTAAGGAGTATGTCGGATACTCATATAATATACCCTTTAATTCAGTTGGCCTGGTTAGTATCTGAGGAGCTTTAGCTGTATCTGAAAATACTGCTTCTGATGTTTTTTGTTTATTTTTAATTGTTCCTGTCGAATCATTGCTTAATTTATACCATTTCATTTTTACAGTAAGGGTGGCAGTAACGTTCCCGTTTTCATTTTTAACATCTACCTCTTTATCTATTTTTGAAACTCCGGTATGGTTCCATTCAAATGAAGGAGCTTTTACAGCGTTGTATTTTACAAGGACACTATCGTTATTTGGGATGTAAGGAACGCCGTCGATATAGATAACGTCCTTAAATCCTATAATTTTGATACCGCCTGCTATTCGCCCTTGTTCGGTTTCCTGGATTGTATAAGGTATTTCATCAGATGTTTGGTTAGTTCTGCCAGTGACCTTGAATTCCGCATTTAAAACGTCGAAGATTGAGGAGAAAACTTTCTCACTCATTTCAACAGTTGGCGGGTTATCGACTGATATGTCGCCTACTGGAATACCAAGTGTCTCCAGCCCTTCAGCGCCCTTAAACTCGTTGTGGTGAACAAACACGCTGCCATCATAATTATGAAGCCATATAGCTTGTCTTCCAGGATCGGCAAAGACATTAAAACATACCTCAACGTTATCCGTTTTTTGAGGTTTTTTACTAGCATCATAACCGTGACTACTGCCGCTGTTTGCGATCTGTAAACCTGCTTGGCCGCCTTTATACTGGCCGTATGACTCCCCGTTATAGCTGAAGAAATAGTTACCTGTCACTTTGCAGTTTTGGCAATTGTCTAACCTCCCACAGTCTGAGCATATCCCGGCGATTTTATTACCATAGACCAACCCATAGTTGACACAGGAGATGTAAAACCCTTCATGCTGAGTGTTACTTATAAAATTGTTACTTATTGTTACGTGGTCACCGAATAGGATATAAATACCATCCGAAAAACTGTTATAAAGTTTCATGTTTCTAATGGTGATATTACTTGCAAATTGGTTTGAATAACCGTGTAAAATCAATAATTTCTGTTGGTCGTGGTCAGTATCGGGCCTCGAATTAGCGTAACTTTTAGGCAAACTGCCTATATTTCCATCTATTTGAAAACCAGAAATTTCAACGTCGTGAACTACTGTGTTACCGCAGTTTATAACCCCTTTCAACCCTGTAAACCAAGCAGATGAACCACCCCATACTCTAATTATGGCGTTAGGATCTCCGGTTAAAACTCGATTTGAGGGTAAAATTATGTTATCGTCTATCTCATAGACGCCAGGATTAAGGTAAACGTTGCCCCGTTCTAAAGCCTTGTTGATTTGATTTTGATTAGAATGAGATCCGTCAGGATTTAATGAAATAAAATCTAACGCCTGCGTAGGTTCAGCAAGGCATAAAATAAGTAACAAAAGAAAGATTACTTTTTTGAGGTTCCTCGAAGGTAACATACTCTTTTTAAGGTTAGGAAGTTATTTATACCTTGTTGTAACTATATAAACTTACAACACATAAGAAGTGCACTATATGAATTTGATATACTGGATCATACTGTTTGTAATATTCCCACCAATTGCTATTTTACTGTTTGGTGTAAAACTTGCCGGAAAACTTTTAAAATTTATGATATATAGTTATCTAATTGTATTTGTTTTATTGGCAATTAGGTTTATAATACTTACAGCCTGGATCTAAAAATAGAGGTCAGAATATGAAAATAAAACTAATAACATCAATCCTACTTTTTGCGCTTTTGTCCACGACTGCAAGCGCAGCCTACGTGACACCTGAAAAGTACCAGGTAACTGAATACATGAACAACTACCCCCTACACAATCAAAATAACTCCTACCAGCTCGCCTGTGAAATCGGTCAATATGTTTCATCAGAATACGGCTGGAACTGCGATATTCGACAGCTTAATTTTACGAAACATGCTCCTGTATATCTGAACGTGTTCTATCCAGCAGCCGATAATAAAAAAGGATATGAAGCTTATTATGGATGGTTTGGCCCTCAAAAGAAAGAAGTAACAGGCTTCTGGGGCAAGGATAAGAGGATGTATTATACAGACTGGTATGAGCCAGGACAGGATAATTGTGCTATATCTGGAGTATGTAGTTATGGCATTGTAAAAAGTTATTTTGGGAATGTGACAACCGAGAATGAGGCAAGTATACCAGTTGAGAGCGTAGAGGTCAACGAGAGTTCACGGCCTGTTGTGGTCATTGTGCCTGAAGAATCTCAGGATGGTGAAAAAATCGTGATGATTGGATCAGATAATAGTTCAGTTGAGACTAACAAACTTGAAAATACCACTATTAGTACAAATGTGACAGATTCGAATGGCACTATTAATAATCAAGGAATTATTGATACCGTTAAGCAGTATTGGTTTGATTTCAAGAATGCAAATTTGAATAATGTTACGTTTAATTTCTTAGGAAGTGATTAACATCCAAGAACCTTTCAGATTAACAAATGAAGAAATAACACGTATCAACGACCTAGTAAATGATATGGAATCAGAACCTAAATGTGTTTGCGAAACCGGTTGTTTGATTAGAAAATTAGAAATCCGTGGACAACTCATGGAAGTTTACGTTCAAATAGGTGTGCCGGATGATGATGATGATGAAGACGAAGATGATGAGGAAGATTTTAGTGATTTTTAATTTTTGGGGAAACTAACCCCTTACTTTTTTGGTGATTATCATGACAGAACTAACTGATTTTTCTAAAGAAGAACAAAAACTTATCAACGAAATGTTCTCATTAGATTACACCAGTCAAGATTTTGAAAAAAGAAAATGGGAAATACTGGGTCCCCTATCCACAGAAGGACTGGTTTATGTCCAAGAACATATATTTGACATCGTATATAAAAAGCTGGAAACTGATACAAATAAGGCAATATCCGCACTTGAGAAAATAGAACGGGAACAAACAGAAAAGCATGAATTAGCTATTCAACAGTGTAAAAAGGAAGGACGTCAGGAATGTACTTGTTTACTTATATTTGCACTTGTGTCGGTTTTAGTATTTACAGTAATTTATATAGAAACAGTGTAAATTTTAACATAGGTGATAACATGAGAACAAGCGAAAAAAGATATAAAATGCTCTGTGTACAGCTGGAAACAATACTCGATTTACTGATACCTGTATCTGATTATTCAGCTATCCGAAAAATAAAATTACCTGAAGACGTAAGGCCGATCTCAGCTTATTGGGACATCGAGTATCAGGAATTTAAAATCATAATCGAAAGTAAAGAGTTTGATCCTGTCGAAAACCACATGAGATACCCGACCG